>JAMDCE010000093.1 GCA_023489135.1 Chloroflexota bacterium | reverse complement strand
TATCGGCGGGCCTCAGAAGTGCGCCGGTGAATACAATGGAGGATTTGCTGTCGGATCCTCAGCTTCGTGATCGTGGTTTCTGGCAAGCGCTCGATCATCCCGAAATGGGCAGGCATCATTACGAGGATTCCCCGTTCAAACTATCTGGAACGCCTTCGCATTTGAACAGGCCCGCACCTATGCTGGGCGAGCATAATGATTACTTCTATAAGTCGCTGCTGGGAATTCCCGCTGACGAGTACGAGCAACTTGTCGCTGCAAAGGTGATTAACTGAAATGGCATATCTGAGAGATCTGCGGGAGCACGTCAAACTGCTCGAGGAAGAAGGGCAGTTGGTACGCATCAAGAGGCAGATAAACAAGGATACCGAGCTTATGCCGTTCGTCCGGCTTCAGTTCCGCGGACTGCCCGAAGAAGAGCGCAAGGCGTTCCTCTTCGAGAACGTCGTAGACGTAAAGGGTCGAAAGTATGACATGCCCGTGGTAGTGGGCATCGTCGCTGGTTCCAGTGATATCTATGCCCTTGGGATGGGATGCAAGATAGAGGAACTGAAGGAAAAATGGGCGCATGCCCTGCAGAATCAGGTGCCTCCCAAGCTGGTACCATCTGGCCCTGTCCAGGATGTGGTTATTATGGGCGATGACCTGTATAAGGACGGGAACGGGACCCTCTCGTTCGTCATTCCTATCTCGACTCCTGGATTCGATAATTCTCCTTATACCACAGCCACGCATTGGATGACGAAGGACCCTGAAACTGGCATCCGCAATGTGGGAAACTATCGCTCACAGGTGAAGGCCAAGGATAGGCTCGGCATCTTCGTACATCCAACGCAGCATATCTACATGCACTGGGACAAGGCTCGCAGGAAGGGTGTTCCTCTCGAGGCAGCTCTGGTTATGGGTGGACCTCCGAGCATCGCCTATACCGCCGTAGCAAAGATTCCATTCGGAGTCGATGAGCTTGCCGTGTCAGGAGCGCTGATGGGCGAACCTTTAGAAGTAGTGAAGTGCAAGACCATAGACATTGAGGTTCCAGCCAATGCCGAGATCGTCATCGAGGGAGAAATGGACACAGAGTTTCTCGAGCCAGAGGCACCTTTCGGTGAGTATTGCGGCTACATGGGCGACCGCGTCCTCAATCCATTTCTGAAGATCAAGTGCATTACCCACAGGCGTGACGCCATTTACCACGCCATTATCAGCCAGATGCCCCCCTCGGAGTCCAGTAAAATTCGGCAAATGGCTTACGAGGGCGTAGTCTATAAGTTTCTGCGGTACGACTGCAACATCCCGTCGGTGCTGGACGTAGCTTTCCACGAATCCAGCGGCAGCTGGGAGTACATCGTCATCCAGATGAAGAAGACTAATCCTGGACAGCCGTGGCAAGCGCTTAACGGTGCTGCTGCGTTGGATCCTACCATTGGCAAGATCATTATCGCGGTTGACGAGGATATCGACCCGCGCGACCCTGATTCAGTAAACTGGGCCCTGAGTTTTCGTATGATGCCGCATCGGGACACGCGCATTACGATGGGCAAGGGTTCGATGTTGGATCATTCGGCGACACCTCCTGGAAGTCAGCATCACGACTCGCTGACGTTCCCAACAGTCGAGGGGACGTCGGCCATTCTTATGGACGCGACGCGAAAATGGGCCTATCCCCCGGTGTCACTGCCGAAGCAAGAGTTTATGAAAAGAGCGCTGGAGTTATGGCAAGCTGAAGGCTTACCCAAGCTAAAGCTAAAGAAGCCCTGGTATGGATACGAGCTTGGGTATTGGAGCGCAGAGTTCGCGGAGGAAGCAGAGTTGGCCCTGCGTGGCGAGCACTTCAAGACTGGCGAGAAACTGGCGGCGCAGAGAAAAAGGGTGCGGTAAGCAGGCAGGCGCCTGCTTACCGTTATGACTCCATCGTAGCCAGAAGCTAATCTTGAGCAGATTAGCGGAGAACTGAGCCCTCCCCTAAAGTCCGTCGCTACTTGTCATACAGGCTCCTGATGAACCCGCTGTCGTCGAACTCCTTCACGAAGCTATTGTCGAAGAAGGCGTTAGGATCGGCGCTCTTCGCCTTCTCGTTCGTCATTCCTATCTCTTCCAAAACCGTCTTCACTGCGTCGACCTTTACATAAGGAGCGCGCGCGAAGGTGTTCTTGTACATGTCATAGGTATCTTCTAATGCGGCCTTGTCGTCGACCTTGGTATACTTAGCCAGCGCCTTGATCATGAGGTCCTTATCTTTTCCGTACAGACTTGTGGCTTCGATGTATGCCTTGACGAAGCGTCGGACCGCTTCAGGGTTGCTCTTGATGAACTTTCGGGTTGTAGCGACAGACGTCTGCAGGTACGCGTCGTCAGTCTTAGAAAGGTCGATCAGTTCCCGATATCCCTCTTGCTTGGCTCTGATACTGGTTGGTGGTGATAATACTGCTGCGTCGAGCGCCCCACTCTTGAGCGCAGCCAACTCCTCCGGAACGCCGCCGATGGCCAGGATCGATGCGTCCTTGTCTGGATCGATACCGTTCTTTCTTAAGGTGAACCTGGCCGCGAAATCTGTCGACGCACCCTTCTTGGTTACGCCAATTCTCTTGCCTTTCAGCTCGGCAATGCTCTTTATTTCAGGCTTCGAGAGGATTGCGAACCCAAAGGTGTTGATGATGCCAATAATGTTGACGACATCGCCTCCTGCGATCGCAGCGTTGACAGCCGCCTGGCCTCCACCCTGTAGTATTGGTATATCACCTGACAGCAGGGCTTCTATGGACGTTGTGCTGCTGGCAATATACGACATTTCGACATCGAGGCCGTGTTTGTCGAACAGTCCTGCCTCTTTTGCGAGATACAGAATGGAAGAGTTGCCACTCACCGAGTTGTAGGCGAACTTGATCTTGATGGGTTTTAGAGCCTCCTGCTTAGGCTCCGGTTTAGACTCCTGTTTCGCCTCCTTCGGCGTGGCACTAGTTGACGTGCCAACTGCTTGCGTTGCAGGCGCCTGCGCGGGGGCGCTGCCCTCTGCGCACGAGGTAACGACGATAGAGATAACGCATAATGAAACTAGCAGTATCCGCCGCAGGCGGAAGGTCAACATCTTCATCCTCCGTTCTTGCCCAGCTTCTGTGGTGGCGCTACCCACATTCGGCGGCCACCACAGATTATCGAACGTTTAGCGGTGCTAAATCCTATTTCTTCTCGTAAAGGCTCTTGATGTAGCCGCTTTGATCGAGTTCTTTCACGAACCGGTCGTCGACGACGTCGTCGACGCCGACCTTCTTAGCGTCTTTTTTCGATGCCAGAACCTCGTCAATTACAAGCTGAAGTCCCTTCTTGGTTGCATATGGTGCAGGAAAGAGCAGTCTCGATTCAGGAGCGTTGTATTGCATGTAGGCTTCTTCAAGGCCATCGAGATCGTCGAACTTGGTGTATTTTTGAACGATTTTCTTTGTCTCTTCCTTGTTGGTCTTCTCGAACTGAATGCCCTCGACGATGGCCTTCATGAACCTCTGGATGATATCCGGGTTGTTCTTGATGAATGCCTTGCTAGTAGCGATCGTCGTGTGCTGGTAGTCGAGATCGGTCAGCGTGGCCATATCGAGCAACATATTGAAGCCAGCCTTCAAAACGATAGTAGTGCCAGGCGGGTTCAGCACCGTGCCGTCGATCGAGCCACCTTGAAGCGCAGCCGTACGCGTGCTGTCGCCACCGATCTGCAGTATCTGTACATCCTTCTCAGGGTCAAGCTTCATGATTTTCAGGGCCTGTCGCAGTGAGAAGTCAGATGCGGATCCAAACTTACTCACACCTAATCGCTTTCCCTTTAGATCCTCCGGCTTCTTGATGTTGGGGGCAGTGACAACCTTGTACGGGAAGGCGCTACCCAGGGAGGCGATAATCATGATCTCTGCTCCAGAGGTTATGCCCTCGATGACTCCTGAGCCTCCAGCGGTGACGATTGGAACTTCTCCTGAGATCAATGTTTGGACAGCCTTCGTCCCGCCCTCGATGAACATCAACTCCGCATCAAGACCGTTTTTCAGCAGGAAGCCCTTCTCTTTTGCTATCCAGAGAGGAGCTGGAGTCATGTCCGTGGAGCTAAAGCCGAGGCGTATCTTCTCCACTTTTGCCTGGGGGGTTGGCGACTGGCTAGGCTTGGCTGACGCAGGTGTGGCGTCGGTTTTCTTTGCCGGTTCGGCTGACTTCGCTTGCGGCGTAGACGTCGGCGGCGCCGCGGGGGCGGCGCAGGCTGCGAACGCAAGCACTGAGGTCAAGACTAACCCAAGGACGACACGCGCGAGAGACGGCATTGACTTCCACATGTTCACTGCCCTCCGTATATTTATTCTGTGAGCCACTACTATTCAGCGTGCTGTGGTCTCCAGGCGTCGAACCTCGATTCGAGGCGTCTGAGCAGATCCATTAGCAGCATACCAGCAGCACATATGATTAGCACTCCGACGAACACCTTGTCGGTTTGGAACGTGTTGCCGAAGATAGCGATCAGGTAACCGATGCCGGCGGTTGCCGCGTAGAGTTCGCCGACCACCACGCCAATTAGCGCTCGACCTACTCCCAAGCGCAGGCCGGTGAGGATGAACGGTACGGATCCTGGCAAAGCTATAGTGAGGAATATCTGTCGATCGTTGGCTCCGAACGAACGAGCTGCCTTAAGCAGGCTGGCATCCAGCGTACGCACTCCAGCAAAAGTGTTGATGAGTATCGGAAACACGGCGCCAAGGAAAATCACGGCAATCTTGGAGTTGATGCCGATGCCGAACCAGATGATAAGAAGAGGGAGTAAGGCAACTCGGGGAGTGGCATACAAGGCCGAGACGAAGGGGTCGAGGGCGTAGTTAAGCCTGCGGTACCATCCCGTGATAATGCCTAACGGAATGCCGACTACGATGGAAGCTCCGTATCCGAGAGCAAACTCCGTGCCGCTGACGTACATATGGTTCCATATCTCGCCCTCGGCAAACATCTTCTGGCCTGCCTTCCAGATTAGTGAGGGAGCGCTGGTGAACATAGGATTCATCATGCCGCTTGTGCCGATATACTCCCAAATGGCCAAGAAGACGGCAAGCGCTACGATTCCAATAATCTTTCCCTCTTGGTCCTTGTAGAAGATAGCCCATCGGGACGGTTTGCGCTCTTCAAAGCCAAGGGCACCTTCTTCGATGAGTTCCATTTCCTGAGACATACGTTTCTTCTCCCTCTTAAAGATCACTGGGCTTTGAGCCGTCGTTTTCCTCATCCACTTCGTGGATCAGACCCTGTGCCCTGACTTCCTCCACGATGGATTGCCAGATTCTGTCCTCGTACTCTACGAACCTCGGGTCTCGCTTTATGTTCAACGTTCGCGGCCTTGGAATATCGATTTCGACAACGTCCTTGACTCTCCCAGGCCTGCCGCTAAACACGATCACGCGGTCAGACAGGTACACTGCCTCAGATATCTGGTGCGTGATGAACAACGCCGTCTTCCGTGTGGCGTTCCAAACTCTCAGCAGTTCGTACTGCATGAACTCGCGTGTTTGCGCGTCGAGAGCTGCGAAAGGCTCGTCGAGGAGGAGCATCTCGGGATCGACCGCCAGCGCCCGGGCGAGGTTCACTCGTTGCTGCATACCGTCAGATAGCTCACTCGGGTAGCTGTGCTCGAATCCCTGGAGGCCGACGAGGTTGATGAGCCTATCGACCCTCTCCTTTGCTGCATCCTTGGCTCGCCCTTGCATTTCCAGGCCATAAAGGATGTTCGCTTTTACAGTTCTCCACGGAAGCAGCGAAGCGTTTTGGAAGACCATAGCTCTGTCTTTTCCTGGGCCTGTGATCAACTTCCCGTCAAGCAAGAGACGCCCGCGGGAGGTTTTCAGCAGGCCATCGGCGGCATTGAGGAAGGTGGTTTTGCCGCAGCCAGAAGGACCGACGATGGAGACGAATTCGCCGGATCGGATCTGCAGGTTAACGTCTCTTAGCGCCACTAGGCGCTTGCCCGTTCTGGGCATGAAGTATTCGACTCCGACATCTTGTGCTTCCAGTTTGACAGTGCTCGAAGTGGAAACGTTCATCGACGAACTCCCAGTTGGTAATCTGACTTTGTCATTTTGCACCGTTGACGCCATCCTTTCTGCTGCTGTCAGGCAACACACTCAAGGCATGTTGCTTCAGATCTTTACTTGCCCGACGGAGCGCGTGAATTCCGCTGGAGTGATGCCCTCCACACGTCGGAAGAGGCGAACGAAATGGCTCACGTCTTTGAAGCCAACGCGTCCAGCTGCCTGCTTTACTTTCACAGGCGAGTTACGCAACAGGTCCTTGGCCGCCTCGATTCTCACCCTGTTAAGATAATCTTGAAAACCACAGTCGTTCTCTTTTGCAAATAGCCTGCTGAAGTAATGCGGGCTCAGGTTAACAAAGTTGGCCACCTCTCGGAGAGACGGAGACTTGACGTAGTTTTCGGCAATATACTTCTTCGCCAGTAGAATGATTTCGCTCTTAGGGGTCCTGCTGCGTCCGAGTGCGGCGACTATAAGCTCCTCGACCAGGCCGCGAAGAAACGCGCGAAGAGCTGGATAACTGTCCGTGTTCATAATTGTCTCGGCGTATTGGAGGCTCGACTCAGTCAACGTGATAACGTCTGCTCCAATTCGCGTGGCGCTTCGACAGAGGACGACGACCATCTGCAGAACGTGAGACTTGAAGGAAGCAGGCGTAAGCTCAGGACGATTGCGCAACGAATCGAGCATCATATCGAGGGATTGTAATGCCCCTTCCTTGTCGC
>JAMDCE010000612.1:396-6774 GCA_023489135.1 Chloroflexota bacterium | reverse complement strand
CGGTGGGCGTGAAAATGACGCGAAACAGGTTCTCTGGCGGAACCGGGGTCAGCATGTAGCCGGCGACCACGTCTATCATGGCCTGTTGAAGTTGTGCCACGACGATCAGCGCCAGGCCCAGCGACACGTGTACCCACTTGAACTCGGCCAGGCGATCCCAGGTGTAGTACCAGGGAAAGAGGTAGAGGATAGTCAAGACGAACGTTATGGCCTCGAGAAATAGGGCCCAGAAGTTATCTCGTACGACAATGTACCAGAACGAGGGGAAGGTGATGGTAAACACAAGGATGAAGATGATGGCCACTACAGCTCCGGTGCTGTATATGATGACCGCTGTCCGGGCTAGCGTACGTGCCAGGTGGTCGAAGCGAGGTTGATTATCCGGGCTCAGCAGGCCAAAGAACTCCATAGTCACAGCCACGCCAAAGAGGCCAATGAGGAAAGCCGCAAACTGGACGTGGGACAGCGTCAGCACGGCGATGGTGACGCGTTTCACCACCTCAGGTATCTGAGTCGGTTCTATCACGCTGGACCCTCCTGCACTGCCTGACGAGATTCTGCCTCCCGTGAACGCCTGGGAACGGCCTTAGCGCGGGGCGTTGATGAACTCATAGTTGTAGACCCTCGAAGCGGCCAATAGCCCCAACACGAAAATGGCGCCAATAATGACGAAAATGAAAAAGATGCTCGCCGGGCGCTGGTTCGGCCTGATGGCCGTGCTGCGATCGAGCCAGGGCATAAGTGCGAGCAGTAGGAACACTATCCCTGGCGCTATAGTGGCGCCGACAGGAATCAGCCACGCGCCAGGGAACAGGAGGAACGTTTGGTCGAGAAAAAGGAAGAACCACATCGAGCTGGGACCGAAGACGGTGGTAGCGGGATCGGGTGGGGCCTCGATGGGTGCGGGAAACAAGAACACCGCGATCAACACGAGTAGCAGCAATCCAAGCGCTACCACGGCCTCTCTGAAAACGTGATATGGATAGAACCAGGTGGTGCGCACGGGCAGATTCACTTTGCGGCTCCGCGGGTCCAGTATCTCGCGTTCCAGCTTCTGGTGCGAGGCGATCTCGTCTTCAGTTGGGGGCGGCGCATCGGCCGGCTCCGGCTCGTAATTGACCCACGAGCCGAACTGGCCTTGAATGACCACCAGCGCAATGTGGACTGTGGCAAGGAGGAGCAACGCCGCTGGCAGGAGCCAGACATGGAAGGCGAAGGTCCTGCTCAAGGTGGCGGGGCCGATCACGTCGCCCCCACGCCAAACCTCTGCCAGCCATGGCCCCAGGAGCGGCGTCCAACTGGCGATCTTGAGACCTACCACGGCGTCGAAATAGCCGGACTGGTCCCAACGCAGGATGCCACCAGTGAAAGCCGTCGCCACCATCAACACCAGGAGGATCGTCCCAAGCACCCAGGTTAGCTCGCGCGGCACCTTGTAAGCTGCCGACAGGAAGGTCCGCGTCATGTGCACGCCGACGAGCAGGACCAACATCACCATATTCCAGTAATGGATGCCGCGCACCAGCCAACCCATGAAGACTCGCTGCTGGATGAAGAGAATGCTGTTGCGCGCCTCGCTCAACGACGGCACGTAGTCGAACAACAGGAAGATTCCAGTTGCTATCTGGACCATCAGGAGCAGGAAGATGGCCGCTCCCAGCGTGTACCACCAGCCGCCGCGTTCTGGCACGGGGTCGCGTAGGAGCCGGTCCATCACCGGGCCTAAGCCGAGCCTCGTATCCAACCAGCCGTAAAGCGAGCCATAGATGCGGTCGCTGGCTCGTCGGGACATCGCGCGTCTCCTTCCTAGACTCTAAACACGTAGCGACTGGCGACGTATAGATCGTTGCCCTCGACCTTGATCACGTAGAAAGGGAGGCTATGGGCCGGAGGACCGCCCATCAGTTGGCCCCATCGATCGTATAGGCCACCGTGACACGGGCAGAGTATCTGCTGCCGCCAATCGAGCCAGCGCGTAGAGCAACCCATATGGGTGCAGACGTTGGAGAAAGCGAGGATTTCGCTCCCCTTGCGGATGACGAAGACCCCCCGCACGTCTTCGTAACTCTGAGGGGCGTCCTCCCGCTTGAAAGCGATCCGGAACTCAGTCGGCGTAAGCGAGTTGATCTCATCCAGCGAGCATACGCGCACCCATTCCTCCGGCGGCGTTTTGAAAAAAGGGGCCAGAATGTAACCGACCAGGGGAATCGCCACGATGAGGCCGAAGATTCCTCCAGCGGCCCACACTGCCCATTGAAAGAACTCCCTGCGGTCCAGCTTTCGCCCTTCAGCATCCTGCATTGCCATTTCTTCCTAACCTCGAGAAAAGGCGATCATCCCCAACCCTACCAGGAACAGAGCGAAGAACAGGCCCGTCAGCACGACCACACCGGCCAGTATCAAGCCGGTCACTCGATCAGTCCGCCATACTGCGGCGAGCCTGGCGAGCACGACCATCAGCGGCAGAACCAGAAAGAAGAAGCCCACGCTCCCCAATATGACGACTAATACAGTCGCTGGCTCGGCCCTCACGAATGGTCCTCCTTAAGGGCGCTCGATCTGCTGGACTTCGCCTGGCCCCATTTGCCCATAGATAACATAGCTTCCGCGGGCACTCGTGCGAATTATGCCCATCGTTACCATTAACGCCACGATCGCAATCCCAACGATTGCCATGGCAACCTGCAATTCGCGCCCACCGCTTCCCCAGGCGAAGTCGCGGCGCACCCGGCGATAGAGAGCGACGTTGACGAGGCTGAACAGCACAAGCCCGAAGAGGCTAATGTACTTCCAGGGCATCATCTGCCCGAGCGGCCACCCTTTTGGCACGATCAGAAGCAGAGCGAGGATGCCAATGGCCCACGCTGAGTTTCTCATCCAAGTGACGGTCCACTTACCCGGCTTTCCTCGTCGAATCGACAGGGCCATATAGACGTTGCCCAGGAATAGGACAGCGCCGAAGAAGAAGCCCTGCACCAGGAACATCCAGGAATTGGCTCCAATCATCATCCGTTCGTATGCTCCGGGCGAGGCGATTTGCACCTGACGAGCGTAGAACCAACCGACCAACGGTTGGAAGAGAGCCATGCTTATGCCCAGGAGCAGCGCTACGTCGGCTAGCCAATCGTAATGGGCCCTGTCCAGCTCATTGCGCTGAGGAGGAAACAGGGCTCGTGCGCTCGCATAGCTCGCCAGGAGCAGTCCGGCATAAGATACGTTGCCAATGTGTCGGTGAACAATCTCGGTGGGCCAACTGGGGTTAAGCGCAGCGGCTAGCAATCGCGACGGATCACTGGGTGTAAGCTGAAAGGAGCTTAGCTCCGTGATAAGAGTGATGAACAGGAAAGCCGACCCGGCGAAAGTCCAGCCAATAGCTAAATGCAACCCACGTCGTTGGTCCAGTCTCTCCCAAGTTACGTAGTAGAGGTAAGCGCTGATAGTCATGACGAACCAGATCGCGCCGACCGCGACCAGCGGCCAGAAGAAGATGCCGGTCAGGACCCCGAAGAGACGCGGATAGAGCCCGAAGATCAACATAAGGGCAAAGACCGCCCACGTGGCCCCAAATGCGAAGAGGCGGCCTATGGTTTCGCCTAGGTCATGCGCCAGTCGCTCCCAACTCTCGCCGCCAGAGCGAAGGCCAAGCCATTCCGCCGTTGGGGCCAGGATAGCTATGCCCATAATAAAGGCAACGATCACTATGTGAACCTGGAATGCCAGCCCGACAGTCCATGTGTTGCCCACAACAGGAATGCTCAGGGTGAACTCTGGCATCATCTGCCCTCTATTCGGCTACCTCAGTAAACAACGCGGTCTTCTCACGCTCTGGGCCCACAGTTACCTGCTTAGGAAAGCGTACGGCCTGAAACGCCAGATAGACCAGCGGCAGCGTCCCCCCCACGATAATCAGGGCGTCGCCAGGGAGACGCACCCATTCGAGGATGTGGATCGGCTCGCTAAGGACGAAGGTGAGGCTGCGAGCGTGCCAGTAGCCATTTTGAACGCTGTCGTAGATCTGCAACATTCCAATTGGGAACAAGTTCACAAAGGCCATCCAACCGAGACCGATGTTCAGGGACCAGAACGATATCTTTTCGGCTCTGGTACTCCACTTGTTGGGGCGGACTATGTAGCGCAGGGAGAAGAGCAGCAAGGCCACGGCCAGCATTCCATACACACCGAACATTGCCGTGTGGCCATGGTTTACCGTAAGGTTGGTGCCGATCTCATAATAGCTGACAATAGGCAGGTTGATCAGGAAGCCAAACACGCCCGCGCCCAGGAAATTCCAGACTCCTACGGCCACCAGGAACCAGACAGCCCACGTGTGAGGGAACTGGCCGCACGCCCTGGTTTTGATCTCGCCGAGCTGCAGAAAGCTCCATGCCTCGAAGGTTAGAAGCAGCAGGGGAATTACCTCCATCGCCGAGAAGAAGGCCCCCAGAGCCATGAACTGCGCGGGAGAGCCATTGAAGTACAGGTGGTGCAAGGTGCCGATGACACCACCAGCCGAGTAGAGTATGATGCTAAGATATATAACACGGGTTGCGACGCGCTCCGAGACGATGCCGAGGAGTATGAAGGCGTAAGCCACTGTCGCAGTGGTGAACAGCTCCAGGAAATCTTCGACCCAGAGATGCACCACCCAGAATCGCCAGAAGTCGACTACGGCGAAGCCGCTGCCAGGATTGGCCAGCAGGCCCACCGCATAAAAGACGGGGATCGCCAGGGAAGCGTAGAAGAAAAGGTAGGGCATATTGCCGATGCTCTCGCCACGGAACTTAGGACGCAACCCGCGGTAGATGATAAAGGCCCAGAACAAGAGCCCGACCGTGAGCAGCGCCTGCCAGAGCCGGCCGAGGTCCAGGTATTCCCAGCCTTGAGCCCCCACCCAGAACCAGAGATCGCCAAGGAGGTTGCGCATGCTGGCTGCCTCGCCCAAAAGGCTTCCCACCACGACGACCACCAGCGCCGCGAGCAGAAGATAGGCTAGGCCTCTTTGCCGCTTCGGCTCCCATCCTGAGATGAGCGGGGCGATGAAGATGCCTGTGCCGAGGTAGGCCGCAGCGACCCAGAAGATGGCCAGTTGAAGGTGCCAGGTGCGGGCGAGGTTATAGGGCAGGAACGCCGAGAGGTTCAGGCCGTAGAATGTGCCGGTGGGGTCAGCTCTATAGTGGGCAATGACCCCACCGACCAGGGTCTGGGCCAGAAAGAGCAGCGCAACGACCAGAAAGTAATAACTGGTAACCCGCTGTCCAGGCGTCAGAGCAACGTCCTCCGGCGGGCGGAAACATACCCGATGCTCCTCAACCTCACCTCCTCGCCAACCGAGCCAGTTGTAACGTCCGAAGAAGAATAGAACGATTCCTGCTCCACCCAAGAGAGCGATGATGGAGAGGACACTCCAGACAACTGCGTCCGACGTTGGAAGATTCCCAGCAAGAATCTCAGGCGGCCAGTTGTTGGTGTAGGAATAGCCATACCCGGGCCGGTTCGCAGCCGTGGCCCAAGCCGACCAGGCAAAGTAGGCTGTGAGCTGGCGCAGTTCCCCTGGGTCCTGGATGTAGCGGGGAGGGACGATGTTCTCACCGCTCGGGCTGTTGAAGCGGGCGCTGTAGAAGTTGTGCAGAACGTCAAACGCTCTTGTCTGCGCATTGGTGAAAGTTAGCGTATCCGTGGCGGGGTCATAGTTGTTCTCGTGCAGCTCTCGCGCCACCCAATCCTGCGCTATGGCCAGCTCCTCCGTCCGCCCATCTTCAGTATAGGACCTACCCATCTCTTCAGCCTGCAGGTGCAGGTATTCGGCCGTGAAATCAGGGCCGAGGATAGCGCCGTGGCCGAAGAGCGAGCCATACTCCATCAGCCCGTACTTCTCGAAAACTCCCTGGCCAGCGAACACGTCATCTCTCGTGAAGATCGTATTCCCGGCGGCATCGACTACTGCGCCAGGAATGGGCGGCTCGTCACGGTAGATTGACGTGGCGAGGAAGCCCAATACCGTGAAACCGAAGATGAACGTGATGATCGCACCTTGTAGCCAGAGTGGTGAGATGACCAAGCCCTTGCTCTTCACAGCGTCCCTCACGGGTTGACTCTATCGTGCTAAAGTGCCCTCAATGTCGACTTCCACAGATTCTTCACTGGCACACGGCAAGCCAATTCTATACACGGTCCTCTGTCTGTTGCAGAAGCAGCAATTATTGTGCCACGTCCATCCGCTGGCTCGGTGGCACGCTTCGTGCGGCACGCAACTTGGCATGTATCTCTGGGCGCCGATTGTCTTCGCCTTCTCCACACCAGACTTGATCCTCTTCTCCTTGCCTCTCCGTGCTCACTCTGCCCACCTGGCACGAGATACCAAGTCGCTCTAGCTCCAGC
>JAMDCE010000612.1:0-386 GCA_023489135.1 Chloroflexota bacterium | reverse complement strand
CCGCACTTCGGCGGCCTGTTGATGTTCGAAGCAGGTAAAGCGCAGCCTCATCCGACAGGCCGAGAGCATCCGAAATGTAGGCCAGCTCCTCGTCGCGCTCGTTTGGCGCCGCCTCACCGAGGACCTCGCCTACGTTCTCCTGTTTCAAGGGATATAGCGCGAATTGACAACTGATTTTCACGATACTACTTTCCTTTCACGACTCGCGCGGCGATGAAGGCACCAAACGGCCTGAGTACAAGCCTTCCCAGAAACTCGATTCCCCTGGCCACGTCCGAATTTGGCCTGGCGTAGCACGGCGGAACGAAGACCGCCGTCTGCCAGGTCACGTTACCGTAATAACGCAACAAATCCACCAGTTCCAAAGGGCTGAAGAAGTGAGCGCG
>JAMDCE010000267.1:5659-6778 GCA_023489135.1 Chloroflexota bacterium | reverse complement strand
AGCCTTCGAGGATCCTCTGCGCTAGCTTAGCTGCATCTTCCACAGAGCCGATTTCCAGTAGAACGGTGAATTCGTCGCCCCCCAAACGGGCGATGGTATCCGCCTCGCGCACGCACCCTGCCAGCCGGTGTCCGACGGCCTGCAATAGCTGGTCTCCGGCGCTATGCCCCAGCATGTCGTTGACGTTCTTGAAATGGTCCAGGTCGAGGAACATCACGGCAAGCCTTTGATGGGTGCGACGGACACGCGATAGGGCCATGGTAAGGCAGTCGTTGAACAGCAGGCGGTTGGGAAGGCCGGTGAGGGGGTCATGGTAGGCTTGGAAGTGCATCATTTCCTCGGTTCGCTTGCGCTCGGCGATATCGGCAATCACCGCCATGCTGCCGACGAACTCTCCTTTGCTGTCCCGCAACGGCGCGGTCGAAATACTCACGTCGATAAGCGAGCCATCTTTCCTCAGCCGGCGGGTCTCCACGTTGGCAAAGGTCTCCCCCTGTCGCAGCCGCTCCTGCATGTCTCTGAACTCTTCCCGCTTGCTTTCGGGAATGATCGGATTTGGCCGGCCGAGGACCTCTTGCTCGCTCCAGCCGAAGACGCATTCGGCGGCCTTGCTCCACATCTTGACTTTGTCCTCGACGTCGAGGGTAAGAATGGCCAGCGGCGAGGCGCCAACCAGCGCCTGGAGGAGCTGATTGGTTTCCTCTTGAGCCTGCGCCCGCGTGAGCATCAACCGGTGAATCACTTCTGCTGAAATGGCCATGGCAAGTAAGAAAACGGCGACTGCCCCGAATGATGCGAGGAAGTCTTCCGAGGTATCGCGGATCACCCAGGCGGAAATCTCGGCGAGCAAGAGGATCATAGGCAGAAATGCCCGTCGTGGATAGAAAAGGGCGACAAAGATGACCGGGCCGATAAACAAGATCAGCGGCTCAGCCGGCCCGTGCAAGAGAACCAGCGCCGTGCCCGTAATGCTGACGATGAGGGCATAGCTGGCCAGTAGCAAACCAAGCGGTGGCAGCTTCGCTTTCGATTTGGACACGCCTATCCTCCACCGGACTGTCTTTCGCCAGGCCCCTAGGAATCTCCTACAGTATAATGCCAACGGTCTCTCATTGGAAT
>JAMDCE010000267.1:0-5649 GCA_023489135.1 Chloroflexota bacterium | reverse complement strand
ACAGATTTCGCCGGGCTAGTACCATCTAGCTAGTGACCGGCATGGTGTAGACGCCGATCGCAAAAATTGGCGGCACGTCTTTTGCAGCCTCGTAGGTCGCGTAGCCACGGGTATAGGGGCGCCGAAACTCAATTAAGGAGAGAAAGATGCCCATTCAGAATCCACAGGATCTGTTCGTTTGGATGCTCAGCGATGTGCGGCACCGCGAGGAGCGCTCGAAGCAGTTCTTCAACGAGCTGAGCCAGTCCGCACAGGATCCGGATGTGAAAGAGACCCTGGATGCTTGGGTCTACATGGAAGATAAGATCGTCAACACGCTCGACCAGTGCTTCAGAATCATCGGGAAGCAGCCAGTTCAGACGGCTGGAAAGCTCCATGACGTCTTTGTGGAGGACTTCCGCAGGGAACTCGGCACGATCCAGTCCCCGCTGGCGAAGACGCTATTCGTGGCTCACACCATGAACAAGCTAATGCACCTTCATATGGGCGAATACAAGGCCCTCGTCGCGATGTCCGACATCACTGGCCATTATGCTCTAGGTGCCCTGATCGAGACTTGCCTGGCCGATAATTATGCTTTTGTCGAGCGGACGCACCGCCGCATCAGACAGCTCATCGAGAGCGAGATGGGCGGCGCCATGCGGAAGGTGGCGTAGTCTGGTCTGCTGAACGCTTTGCGGGACGCTTGGTCCCGCATCTTTCGAATAAGCGCTTGGATACCTGGTGGTGAGCACAGCGGAGGGGCATCAATCCCCTCCGCTCTTCATATTCGTCTCGACACCTGGTCATGGTGCAGAAATTGCAGCGAGCTAATAGACGCGCCTCAGTGCGTCAATACCTTATGATCTAGGGGGTACAGTTACCGTGGCGTATCGAGTGACCACGCAGGAGAACTGGTGGCTTCTGGCCGTAAGTGGAGTGATTGCCATCCTGTTTGGCTTGTTCGCACTACTATGGCCAGGCATCACGCTCTTCCTTCTGATCTTGTTTTTCGGAGTGTACGTGATAGTGGCCGGAATAGTGGAGCTGGTGGACATGTTCCGGGCGATCAGCACCCACCGGGTCTGGTGGACGCATCTGATTCTAGGGCTGCTTGGCATTGGCGCCGGAATAGTGGTCTTCGTCTGGCCTGGCATCACGACTTTTGTGCTGCTTTGGGTCATCGCCATTTGGGCGCTCGCCGCCGGCGTTATAGAGATCGTGGCCGCGTTCAGCACCGGCCAGTTCCTGTATTTCGTCAGCGGCCTGATCTCGATCCTGTTCGGCTTCATACTCTTGGCGAACCCGGCCGCAGGGGCTTTGGCCCTGGTAATGGTGATCGGCATCTTTGCGATAATTCGGGGAATCATCCTGATTATCGGGGCCTTCAAATCGCCAGCCGTCGCGACTCCAAGCTAGAAGCAACTGGCAAACCAACGCGGTGCTCCTCGCCCCTCTTCGAGGCTTCGGAGAGGGGCCCCTTCTTTTCTGAGGCCGCATTACCGCTCCAAGTTTCCCCTACGGAAGATCCTTGGCGATGGAAGAAGAGAGTGATATAATCGCGGCTCGGAAACCCCCACGCGCTCCGACCTGCTCAGACGGTTCTCGCCGTTGGCGCGCCGTCAGGCTTGAGGAACACCGTCTCCCGCGGCATAATCAGCAACCCGAAGCAGGTATTTTCCTCTATCGAATGCATTCAAACAGATGCCTCGATAGACCATGGGAACTCCGGCGCTGGCCTTTGCCGAGTCTAACCCGGCGATCAAGGGGAAAATACTCGCTCATCGCGATGCTGGCACAGAGGGCAAACAAGGATACCGTTAGGTCGATGTTGCGTCAAGCAGTACAATCTGGCTATGGTTTTATTAGAGATGCAGGTTGTGCCAAGACTTATGTAACTGGTTAGAGAGGCTTTTCCAGGAGGCGATTCATCGAGGCTACCGAGTGTAGACGTAGACAGTTGAAGGAACAAGCTTCTGGCGCTCGTAAAGGAGCAACTTGTCAATGTAGGATTGTTTGATCGATTCTCCCTTGGGGATGAGGAGTATGCCCGTCGAGCTACGTAGGTCTTGCGCGAGAACCATTCCCGCTGTTGCGTCACGAAGGTTAATGCTAACTTCGTGGGGCGATCCAAGAACAGAGGAGTTCTCAACGACCCGCTCTAGAGCCTTGATAGCCGAGGGATCGAGAGCGCCGCTGTAGCCCGGTTTCTTTTGTGCTTCAATGAATTCCTGAGCTGTTCGCGATTCGTTCTTTGAGTAGTGGTCAAGAGAATCGGCTACTGCAATAATTCGCGAACCTGGGGGTATGGCCTCTCCCTTCAAACCGTCTGGATATCCACCCCCATTCCATCGCTCGTGGTGATGTTTGACCAAAACGCCGATTGGTTCAAGGCTGTCTATAATCTGCAAGGCAGCCTGCCCAAGGACAGGATGATGGCGTAACATGGCTCGCTGGCCTGTAGTCAAGAGCTTTTCATCAGTCAACAAGATCGTGTCGGGAAGACCTATTTTGCCGATGTCATGCAAAAGGGCCGCAACCTCGACGTTATTGACCGAATCCTCGGCCAAACCCATTGCACTAGCGATAGATTTTGCCAAGTCAGCCACCCTTCTAGCATGGCTGCCGATAGCAGGGTTGCGGAACTCGATCAATCCTGTCAGTATTTTGATCGTGTTGACAAAGCTTCCTTTTAGCTGTCCGTAAAGTTGCTCTAGCTCGGAGTTCTTCTGGCGTATCTCCTCCGTACGTTCTTCAACCGTCTTTTGGAGGCTTTCGTTCCATTGTTTGAGAAGAACGTTCTGCTCCTCGATCAAGGCGTGCATCTGCCGGTTGTCGTGGATCAGTCTATACTGCTCAAGACCCTGTCGCACCAACAGCCTGAGCCCGTCTGGGTCCCAGGGCTTGGTCACGAAACGGTAAACTTCTCCCCGGTTTATAGCCGCCATGGCTGAGTCGAGGTCGGCATACCCGGTCAGCATGATTCTGACCGTGTCCGGCCAACGGTCACGCACTTGCTTGAGAAGCTCGAGCCCGGTTGTTCCGGGCATGGCATTGTCGGAAATCACTAGCCAGACAGGATTAACCTCAAGAATTCGTAGCCCTTCCTCAGCACTGAGAGCGGTGAACATGCTGTAACCGTCCGGGCGGAAAAGGCGCTTGAGAGATGATAAAACATTCTCTTCGTCATCGATTATCAGTATCGTTTCGTTTTCGTCTACCACCGGGGACTCCTTGTACAAAGGCTAAAAGGTCTCATCCGCTGCAAACGCTAAGAGCAAAGCTCCTTTTGTCTCGTGCTCCCTTACGCCCGTTATTGGTGCACACCGAACTCTAACCGGCGTGCCTTGGATTGTCACGGTTGCTCTTGTCCCCCCGCGGATACGCGCGGCTACCGGAAGAATCAGTTGAACCAATTCATCCGGCAACACCTCGGAGACGACATTGCCCAGAAGCAAGTCGGGTGCAACCCGCAAGACTTGCTGCACACTTCGATTTGCCAGCACTATCAGGCCATCGCCATCCACTCCGATGATCGCGGCTGGTATACTGTTGAATACGTTTTGCCAAACTCTCAGAGCCGCGTTTTCGCTCCCAGTCTCACTTGGAAGAACTGAGTGAAACGAACTGGTGGCTATTTCAGCCGGTTCGGAACAGTCGAGAATGATACCAACGCGCTCCATTTCTTTCTGCAAAGCGTCGACGCGCCCCAGCACAGTTCGAGCATTCCTGCTCTCCACATATTGTTTGACCGCAGAACGAAGAACGGTTCGGACCTCCTCGTCGTCCCACGGTTTAGCGATGAACCTATATATCTGTCCTTCATTGATCGCCGCATGAATCATGTCTGCATCTGCGTAACCACTCAGGATTATGCGAATCGTATCAGGACACAGCGTCCGAACGTGGCTGAGAAACTCTACTCCGTTCATCCCCGGCATTCTGTAGTCGGATACGATAACGGAGGGCGCCATCGCGTTTTCCTTCAGCAAGCTCAGAGCCTCGGGCCCGGAGCTCATCGTTATGACCTCATAGCCTTCCTTGCGAAGAAGGCGGCGGAATGAACTAAGAATATTCTGTTCGTCGTCAACAATCAATACAGTTTGTTGCTCTGAAGCCATTGATTCGCTCCGGATTCTACTTGGACTCGCTCACACCTGTTTTCTTACTCGCGGTGACAGGAACTTTCATAAGAGCGCTTACTTGGGCAGCCAGTGCTCTGGTGGTTTGCTGCTCGCTTTCGGGGGACGTATCTTCTAACTGCAACTCTTCAGAGCTCGATTGCTGTGACGAAGACAGCCGACTGGCCGAATTGGCGACACGAACTATTGCGATGAGTTGGCGGACCTTCTGTTGATTAGGCTGATCTTCGATAGTAGGTGGCCAATTGCCATGATGAAGAGCGATGCAACTCTGGAAGATGGGAGGGAACCTCCATCGTTGGGAAATCATCATCCCGGTCGCCACGTGATCAAGGCCAATGGTTCTACTCTCGGCTTCGCACGAAGAAAACCCCTTCTCCTGGCTGAGTTTGATGGCGGAGGCAAATTCCTCAGGCGCGTGGATAGCCAAAACCAGCTTACCGATATCGTGCAGAAGCCCCCCTATGAAAGCCTCTTCAGCAGGCTGGAACCGCAATTCTTTGGCAATAACTTGAGCCCATTGGGCAGTGGCAAACGAATGTTCCCAAACGACCTGCCGATCGGCCGCCTTCGCCCGGTCACTGACCTTGCTCCCGTCGAACAGAGATACGCCCAAAATGAGGAGCCTCACTTGCTCAAATCCCAAGATGGCAGTTGCGTGAGAAACAGTGCTGATCCTTTGCGACAACCCATAGAAAGCGGAGTTAACAACGCGCAGGATTTTGGCAGTAAGGGCTTCGTCGCGCGCAATTACTCTGGCCAAATCCGCTACGCCAGATTTCTCATCGTTGAGCAGAGCGATAGCCTCCTGCACCACCATGGGAATTGGCAGCAACCTATCCACATTTCTTCGCCACTTTTCCAGAGTAACGTCTCTTTGTTTTATGCTGGAATCGGGCATGCGCTTCCTATATCCTTCATGATGTTTCTGCTCTCAGGCTACTATCGGTAGCTCCACTGTGAAAGTCGTCCCGACGCCGAGTTCACTTTGGACGCAGATTTTGCCTCCGTGCTTCTCAATAATGCTGTAACTGATGGAAAGGCCAAGACCGGTTCCCTGACCAACCGGTTTGGTAGTGAAGAATGGGTCAAAGATCTTGTTGAGATGCTCTGGTGAGATTCCTTTGCCGTTGTCGCTGATGTCGGTGAAGACAGCTTTCCCCTTAGCATAGGTTCTGATCTTGATCTCACCGTGTCGGTTGGGGCCAATAGCCTGGCCGGCATTAACCATGATATTGACAAAGACCTGGCCAATTTGGTTAGCATTACAGCGGGTATCGGGTACCTCCCCATATTCCTTCGCAACCGTGCAAGTGTATTTTAGTTGATTCCACACTATGTTGAGAGCGCTCTCCAAAATGGCGTTGAGGCTAATCAACTGCATCTCGCCGCTGTCGGCACGGGCAAAGGTCTTAAGGTCCTGCACGATCTTCTTTACTCGCTGGGTTCCCTCCATGGACTCGCGAACAACGTTTTCGAGGTCAGCTAGTATGTAATCGAGATCAAGCTGTTCTCGCATCTCGTCAAG
>JAMDCE010000317.1 GCA_023489135.1 Chloroflexota bacterium | reverse complement strand
TCTGAGCGATTCGATGCTAGTTGCCCCTCGTCCATGGCCGTCTGTATAAACTCAGCTATGGGAGATGCGCCGAACCAGTTACGATTGGAGGATGTTGACCTGATGTTTGACCACGAGGAATCTAGGGCCACCGTAGAAGTCCCATCCACTCGCAGTAAGCTCATCGCCGAAGCTGTCGCCTTCGCTCGGACAGCTAGCCAGTTACCTGGGGTGGTTCGGATTGCCCTTATTGGCTCGTTGACCACGTGCAAACCCGACCCGAAGGACGCCGATTTGCTGGTGACCGTAACAGACGATGCAGACCTCGCGCCTTTGGCCACTGTGGGACGCAAGCTTAAGGGGCGCGCACAGAGCTTGAATCGCGGGGCCGACATTTTCCTGGCCGATCCCCGGGGCAACTAGCATCGAATCGCTCAGAGATTTCGGAAGCGTCGGAGGGGTATTCTTGTCCTCATATGAGCTTAGGTCGATGTCCCAGTCCCAGAATACTTGGACGAGGATAACCAAGAAGGATCTGCCGTGGACCCTCTGCTTTCCAAAATGGGTCCAGTTTGGAAACTCAGGCTTCCAAACTCGGCGGGCCTATCCCGATCATCGCATCCTATTGAGAAGATGCTCGAGTGGATGTCCTGACAATCTGTTGTGCTCGCACCGCTATGGCATAGATGTAGAAAGGCCAGCCGCCCGAGAGCTTGTAAAGACGGACCACCGCATCCGGGTCATACCGGTTCTCTTCCTGCTGCCAAAGGGCAGTGGCCAATTCAGTGGTTGACTCTAACCCAAACGGATTCAGCGCCGCTCTGATAGACCCGAGGAGGTTGTCCGTGCCGGGGAAATGCGTTAACCTGACGATGTCCTGAAACTCGTCCATCATCACCAGGAGAGGCATGTCCAAGGCCTCCGAAAGATGATCCGGGAACCTCATCACGGCGGTTATGAGCCCTCCGTAGTTGTTGTTCTCTATATGGCCCAGTATCTCCCTCACCTGACCAACGAGCTTCTGGTTTAACGTTGCCGCCATGCCGAGCAGCGCATCATCTGTTCTCTCTAAGGGACCGTCGAGATCCTTAACCAGGGTAGCAGCGGCCAACAGCTGGCCGACGAAGTTTAGGGCGAAGTTCCCGGGACTGCTGACGATATCGTCGAGGGCGACGTAGCAGATGGGGAAATCGGGGTGTCGACGGCGCACCTCGTCCAGCAGAACGGTCTTGCCTATTCTACGCAGGCCAAGAAGTGCGAGGTGCCGACGTCTTCCCTGCTTCAAGCCCGCCAGAACGGAATCAAACTCTTCGAGTTCCCTGGTTCGATCAACGAACAGGCCTGGTAGAGGTTGTAGCACGACCTCACCTCCAGTAGGATATCTACGGTAGATTATTTTATGCGAAAACCGGAAATTAGTCTACCGTAGATTCCTCGGCCAGCGGGGGCAACGAGTTTCTGTAAGGGTTACGCTTGACGAAGAGGTGCCGGTTGTGTCACCCAAAGCCTAAATCTGTTGCTCCGATGCGATCTGGATCGCAGATCAACCGCATGCATGTTAGTGCCGGTTTACAGAAACTGATGCACTCCAGCCGAATTCTCGGTTGCGTGCTTGAATTCGAGAGAGCATAATAGGTTTCAGTCAGAGGAATTTGGCTGAATCCTTTGAACTATGCCAGTTCTGCGCAAGGAGATTATTGTTTATCGGGGCCAGTCCTGCCTAGAGAGACCATCGTTAATCGGGGCCAGTTCTGCCACAGTAGAATAGATAGGGTTTTTGAGGAATAAATCGGAGAGAGCCTGTTCGCTTCCCAAGTCCGCCTAAGGCGGATCGCGAGTTCGAATCTCTTCACCCGCTCCAGGATCGAAAAAGCCCGATACATCGGGCTTTTTTCACTATTAGCCCCTAAAAGCCCCAGAATTATTGACCACACATTCTGTCGATTAGGCAGAAACTCCAGGCGTGTATCAGTTCCCGCTACGTGAGATTCGTTTTCTACACATTCCGCTCCGGCTTGGCAATTCCGTTGTGAAGAATTATCGTCGCCGGCAGAAGTGTCTCTGACGATGGCCTGTTACATCCCATCTTCACGAAGCTAACAACTTGTTGGTCCAACATTACTTGGCGCGATGGTCGTGGCGCGGGCGGCTTGGTAGTTGTGCACTAAGACCAAATAATGTGGACCTATTTACTTGTCTATTGTTTGCCCCCTTAGAGTCATACTTGTCCGTCAACCAACCTGCGAATCGTAAGCTCTCAATGATCTCCACAGGCTACTGTTCTACAGCTTTCTCATCGGCAATGCCAGGAGGCTCAGCACCTTTGCAACGGCTCAACCATCCTGCCTTTCCAGAAGGCTATGCCAAGGTTCTGGTCCCACGCTCGATGCAAGTCTCGAACCATGGCACCATCTTTGCACCAAAGCTGATCGGCAGCCTCATTCGACGTAGTGGGCGCCTCGGAGTTTTAATGAAGTAGTCGAGAGACACTCGTATCGCGAGTGCCTGTCATATTTTCTTGTCGAAAGGGGTGGAGTTGCTCGGTTAGAGCGGGAGCATGGAAGAGAAGGGAGCGTGATGCGAAGTGGCAAGCTCACGAAGAGACAAGGAAAGCACGGGCGAGAGAAAGGATGAAGGTGATCCTGTACGTCTGTCTGGTACGCTTTCTCTCCAGGGTGAAGAGCAATCTGCCATTTGCAATATGACCGAACGCAAGCGGCTAGAACAGGCTCTGCGGCAAAGTGAGGCACGCTTTCGTTCTGTCCTTGAAGCAGCAGCACTCGTGATCATTTTGCTGTCGCCGGATCACCGAGTTCTCGAGTTCAATTCCGAAGCGGAACGCCTCTTTGGCTGGAAACGGGCGGAGGTTCTGGGGAAAGATTTCCTCGAGCCATTTGTTCCTGAGGCAGTCCGAAACGTGGTTGCCACTAATCTGGAGAGGACGTTAGCAGGCGAGCCTACCAAAGGCTTTGTAAGCCCAGTCAAAGCACGTGATGGAAGTGATCGAACATTGGTGTGGAGTTTGGACCGTATGGTGGATGCGGAGGGCCAGACTGAAGGAATCGTCGCCATTGGCCAGGACATCACCGAGCGCAGGCGAGTGGAAGAAGAGCGCAAGTTGCTGATGGCGGAGACGCAGCGATGGGCAGCAGAGCTGGATGCCACCATTACCTCGATTGAAGATGGGGTTATTATCTACAATCCGTCGGGAGAGATAATCCGAGCAAATCCCGCTATTGAAAGAATGCTGGGCTACCTGCCGAAAGGCTTCGATCGACCGCTCATAGAGCGATCGGCCTTGCTTCGTCCTGAGAAGCGCGATGGCGAGCCATTCCTGATAGAGGAGGACCCGTCTCTGCGGGCTCTGCGCGGCGAGAAGGTATCTGGCGTTATGGTTGCTATCCATCCATCTCCTGATAGAACCGTATGGGTTTCGATAAGTGCAGCGCCAATTCGGGCTTCCGACGGTACCCTATTGGGGGCGATATCCATTTTCACTGACATTACTAAACAGCAGAATCTGCAGGGATGGCTTCAAGATATCATCCGTACCGTCTCTCACGACTTGAGGAACCCTTTGGGGATTATCTTGGGCCAAGCGCAGTTGGCCCAGCGAAATGCCGAGCGGCCGGATATGGTGCGCAGAAGCACCGATGCGGTGATAACGAGCGCCAGGCGAATGGACGCGATGATTGAGGACCTGGTCGACTCCGCGCGCCTGGAATCCGGCCAGTTGACTGTTGAGAAGCGGTTGGTAGATTTCAAAGCCTTCGTATCCAGTCTGCTGGATCGAGCAAGGGAGTCGATGGACGTCGGGCGTGTTAAGGTGCATATACCGGAAAACTTACCGCAAGTGTTGGCTGATCCGGACCGTCTGGAGCGTATTATGATGAACTTGATCAGCAATGCGCTGAAATACTCCGCTCCTAATACTCAAGTCTCGATCAGGGCGGAGAAGACAAATAAGGAAGTGATGGTCTCGGTGACCGATCGCGGTCTGGGGATAGTTCCCGAGGATCTCCCGCATATCTTCGAGCGATTCTATCAACCCAAGGCTGGCCGCCGGGCTGGGGGGTTGGGTTTGGGCCTATACATCACCAAGATGTTGGTTGTGGCGCACGGAGGGCGTGTCTGGGTCGAGAGCGAGCTGGGCAAGGGAAGTACTTTCCATTTCACGCTGCCGATTGGCTGACAAAAGCAGTTGCCATGTCCTATCCCCCTGTGATACAATACTGAATGTAATATGAATTACAAATCCTGTATTATCATTCGTGCTTATGACTACTCCTTTCGCCGGGAAAACATCAATGGCTGCGGAAGCATTCGTGGAGGTTGGATGCGATGAGCTCATGGAACTTTCTGACAAACCATGGGTTAGTACTCACCTACATCGGCCGCTACCCAGACAGCACCGGCCTGGCGATAGCTCAGGCGGTGGGGATTACTGAGCGTGCAGCCCGCAAGATCGTGGCAGACCTCTTGGCCGAAGCCTATATCGAGCGGGAGAAAGTAGGCCGGCGTAATCGATACCGGCTGAACACAGCGCTGCCGCTACGACACCCGGTCGAGCGCGCGGCCACCGTCGGAGAGCTGCTCGGATTGCTACGACCCGATCAGGACACTGCAGGCATATCTACACTGGAGACCGCCTCTCCTCCTGGACTACACGAAGATAGAATCTCGGAGAAAGCGTCAAGCCCGGCGCAAAGGCGCCAATCACGAGGAAGAAAGTGATACTCTATGAGCAGGAAGTGCGTAAAAATCAATTTGACTGGCCAGCAGCTCGACAGGCTCCGCCAGGAAGTGTTTTGTAACCAGGCGTTATCCGGGGAGCAGCGGCGGAGAGCGGTGAAGAGAATCATGCCGCTCCCTGTCGACGGCAGCCGCGTCGATCTGTACAGCGATGGGGAGTTCGTCGGTGCGGTCTAGCAGGTCGCTTTGGGGACCTGTCGCGGCCGAATCCAGAGCGAGCAAGTCCAATCAGAACACTCAGTCCTTCGCCGGATGAGTGATGCCAGACGAGCGGCCACGCCGGCGATTTGATGTATGGGGCCCGAAATCCCAGTCCGTGCGGGACCGAATCGTTGGAGGAGAGGTATGAGCAATCAACTGGAACTAGTGGTTGAAGAGAGGGTCATATCGGGCAAGCAGGTAAGACGGCTCCGTCAACAAGGGATCGTTCCGGCCAATATGTATGGCCACAATCAGTCCTCTGTGCCGCTGCAGGTGAACAACAAGGCGCTGCAAGGGGTATTGGCCCGCGGCGGGAACAACGTCATCCTTTCGTTGAAGGTGGGGAACCAGCCCACTGTGCAAGCCCTGATCAAGAAGGTACAACACAACCCCGTCAGTGGGGAGACTACCCACGTGGATTTTTACAGGGTTGCGGCCACCGAGACTCTGAAGACCCACGTTCAGCTCCATTTCGTCAATGAGGCGATAGCAGCCAATCTGGGCGGCGTTACGGTGCTGCGGTCGCTGAACGAAGTCATGGTGGAGTGTCTGCCGGGCGACCTTCCGTCCGCCATCGAAGTGGATCTCTCTCCGTTGAGGGAGGTGGGAGCCGTGATCCGGGTAGGGAATCTGACGGTAGGACCGGGAGTGACTATCCTGACCGACCATAGTGATATGGTGGCGGGTATGCATAGGCAGGCTGCCGCGGGTAAGGAGGAGGCGGTTGAGGGGAAGACTGAAGCCGTCGCGGTCGCACCTTAGACTCTGGGGCAGCAGGGAATTGCCCGGCAGTTAGGCGAGTTGTCGGATCGCCAACAGAGCGAAAATAGTGTATAATACGGATGCTGGTATGTTTCCGCAGTTCGACGGAAGAAGCTAGGTCGCTGATGCGCTTCCAATTGCGCAACGACCCCTGATTGTGATTGCGCTGACGGATCGTTCCAAGTAATGATAAATAGGAGTCAGCGTGACCAACATGCAAGACAAAACCCTCACATGCCGCGACTGCAGCGGCCAGTTCGTATTCACCGTTAGCGAACAGGAGTTCTTCGCTCAGAAGGGCTTCACCAACGAGCCTGGCCGATGCCCCGAATGCCGAGCAGCCCGAAAGGCGCAGCGCGGCGATGGCGGCTACTCATCCGGCGGCTATGGCGGCGGCGCCCGACGGGAAATGTTCCCCGCAGTGTGCGCCCAATGCGGTAAGTCCACCCAGGTGCCCTTCCAACCGCGCAATGACCGGCCCGTCTATTGCTCCGAGTGCTACTCTGCCCAGCGTCCCAGCAATGGGTACGGCCGATCGGGCGGTAGTGGCCGCAGCCGTAGCTGGTAGACGGCAAGAAGCGATAGTTTCATAGGTCAACGGAGCCTGCTGAGGTAGCCTCAGGCATCGACGACTTTGTTGTACTTCAGGCGGCCGTAGTCGTCTTGAGCCCACCGGATTCGTTCCAGTGGGCTCAACGTGTATAAGGAGCTTACTACCGACGTGATCAGGATTGGCACAAAGGCAGCCCCTTCCCTAGTCCTGAGTTCTTACTCAGATCGTGAGGCTGGTCGATTGGCGCTGCGGAGCATCCGGCGCAGCGGCTTCCGGCGTGCTGCAGCAATCTCCAGCTTGCCTAGTGGGCGAATCTTCGTCGAGGACAACGGTTTCCCCTCGCATTGGGGCGCTCTGGCGGCCGGGCTCACTGCACTCGCCGTCGCCGTCGGCTATTTCCTCCTGCTCGCGCCGCCCCCCCGCCTAGGCGCCACTGAGTGGACGGTCATCGTCACCCTGACCATGCTCGGCACGCTTGTTGGCTGGCTTATAAGGCGCTGGCTCGATCGCGGCGTTCGCGACTCCATTCTTGATCGGTACC
>JAMDCE010000572.1 GCA_023489135.1 Chloroflexota bacterium | reverse complement strand
AGTCACCGATAGCAGTCCGATGCGCGAATGCCTCGCTGAAATAATACACGCACTGCTCTTACGGCCGCAAGGCACACAGCAGTAAAGCATATGATTCCTGCCCCCCGTCCTTATGGTGCAATTTCAGTGGACAGCGCAGACAATTGATGGTAACATAGAAAGCGCTGGAGAGCTTAGTACTCTGGTTTTCTACTCTAGGCTGAGGAGCTGCTGATGAAGGTGTTGGTTACGGGTGGGGCTGGGTTCATCGGCTCCAACGTGGTGGACGGACTGATCGGCGCGGGCTACGAGGTCGCCATCGTGGACGACCTGTCGACGGGCAGGGAAGAGAACCTGAACCCGAAGGCCAGACTGCACCGAGTGGACATTCGCAATCTAGCCCTCCTGGAGGAGGTCTTCGAGCGGGAGCGCCCGGACTTTGTGGACCACCACGCGGCCCAGATTAGCGTGCGCATCTCGGTGCAGAAGCCGATACTGGACGCGGAAATCAACGTGCTGGGCTCGCTGAACATCATCGAGTGCTGCAAGAAATACGACGTGAAGAACCTGATCTACATTTCCAGCGGTGGGGCGGTGTACGGCGAGCCGGTCTACCTCCCCTGCGATGAGAAGCACCCGGTGGATCCCATCTGCCAGTACGGCGCGACCAAGCACGCGCCGGAGCACTATCTGTATATGTACCGCCAGCTCTATGGGCTGAACTACGCCGTGCTGCGCTATCCCAACGTGTACGGGCCTCGGCAGGACCCCCTGGGGGAGGCCGGAGTGGTGGCCATCTTCATCGGCCAGATGCTTCGCGGCGAGCAGGTGGTCATCAACGGCAACGGCCAGCAGGAGCGTGATTTCGCCTACGTGGGAGACTGCGTGCAGGCCAACCTGCTGGCCATGGAGCGCAGCGGCGGCGAGATATACAACATTGGCTGCGGAAAAGGCACCGACGTCAACGAGATTTACTCCAAGCTCAAGGACATCACCGGCTACCCGCTGGAGGCGAAACACGGCCCGGCCAAGGCGGGCGAGACCTTCAAGATTTACCTCGACGCCTCAAAGGCGCAGCGGGGGCTGGGATGGAGCCCCACGATTAGTCTGGAAGAAGGGCTTAGAAGAACGGTTGATTTCTTCCGCTCACAGGCTCGGCGATAATCTCGGCGCCCTACTGAAAAAAACGAATTACAGCGAGACAATGTAGCGCGGGGGCTTGTCCCCCGCCCGCACCCAGGCGGGGGACAAGCCCCCGCGCTACATCGCTGGATAAGCGCTAACAACGCAAATGGAAGCGAGGTCGTGCAGGGGGATATGGGAAACGAAAGTGGAAGAGGGGCGCCGGAAGCCTCGTCGGCTAACAACAGCGCTTGCGCGACGATAGACATCGGTATTCTCACCAAAGGCAAGCCCACCCTGAGCATGGCGCTGGCCAGTCTGCTGTTGCAGGAGCTGCGGGATATCCGCATCCACATTGTGGACACTAGTGACAGCCCGGTGATCAAGCGGGACGACGTGATGTATGCCCTCCGGCTCGGCTTCGATCGAGGCATATCCTGCGGCTACCAGCACTTGAAATCGAAAGGACGCGCCTTTAGCGAGGGACGGCTGAAGCTCCTGGAGGCCCTGGACGGCCGCAACATCTGCTTTATGGACGACGATATCGTGATGGCGTCGTCCACTCTTCCTCAAATGCTTCCCTTTATCTGCTCCGGCCAGACCTACGGGTACATCGCTCCCTACTGCGTAAACGCCACTCCGATCGGCGGCGTGCTTTCGGATGTCCCTCACTTCTCTCCTGGGGGGATATTCTGCCAGGACGCGGTGGTGCGCAAGATACTCCTGGAATACTACTCCAGCACCGTGGATATCCTGGACGAAAAGAAGTCCAAGGAGAAGGTTTGGGAAGTGGCCTTCCTCTCCGAGCTGTTCTCCTTGCTCGGGCGCGAGTGCCTCGTGCAATCCGACCACGTCGCCTACCACCTGGACTACCGGGAGCGCCCCAACAACTGGGACTGGGACGAAAGCAGGCTGGTCAACAACAGCGTCCTCAAGGCCAGGGAGCTACTGTCCAAGTTCAACCCGTCTTGCTCCGGGCAAGCGGTCAATAGGGCCTGGGTTCCGGACGGAGCGTAAGATACTTGCGCTACGCTGTGCTTGGCCTGCTAGCTCTGGCTGCCGCGGTGTTAGGCTACGCGGCTCGGATCGAGCCGCGCCGGCTCGTGTTTCGGCGTAGGGTCTTCGAGTTCGACGACTCACAATTTCCGCTGGAAAGGCTCACCATACTACACCTCTCTGACTTGCACATCAGGAAGCCCGATCCTTCGATGACCCGCTGGCTGGAGCCCATCTTCGCCTTGAAGCCCGATCTGACAATCATGACGGGTGACTTCATCGAATTCGACTCCGGCACGGATTTCTGCGCGGAGCTGGTTTCCAGGCTGTCATCCCGACTGGGGATTTACGGGGTGCTGGGGAACCACGATCATTTCTACCGGCGAAGCTCCCTGGTGAGCCAGATCGTCAACGCGGTGCGCAACGTCATCAACTTCACCGATCACTCGCCCAACGACGTGCCGGCCCTGGTTCGCAAGCTCGGAGAGGCCGGAGCGCGCATGTTGATCAATGAAAACGTCCGACTGCAGATAGAAGGGAAAACCGTGTGGCTGGCCGGCGTGGACGACCCCATCAGCGAGCGGGACAACCTGCCCAAGGCGCTGGAAGGCATCCAGCGCGAGGATTTCACCATACTGCTCAGCCACTCCCCCGAGTCCATCTTCGCGGCCGAGGAGCGAGGAGTGGACCTGGTGCTGGCCGGGCATACCCACGGCGGCCAGGTGCGGTTGCCTTTCGTCGGAGCGGTGACCAGTCGAACGCGGCACCGCGTACCGATAGTTGGGGGAGCCAAGAGGGTGGGACGCGCCTGGCTGCACGTGAGCCCGGGTCTCGGCGCGTCGGTGCCGCTGAGGTTCCTGTGTCCTCCGGAGGTCACGCTAATTGAGCTGAGAAGCAGAAGTGGCTAGCGTCGATGTTCCTCGCCGCGCTGGGCCTTCTTAAACTCGGAGAACATTTCGGTCGTGGTCTGTTCGGCAGCCTCACGGCTTTCCTCGACCGCTTCCTTAAACCTGTGTCGCTGCTGTTCGATAACGTCCCGGCTTACGTCGACCAACGACTCTGCCGTGGCCCGTGCCAATGAAGCGGCGTCTTCGAGCCGCGTACCCCATTCGCCACGACCTTCGAGGAGCTGGCGGCGCATCTGCTCGCCTGCCTTGGGGGCAAAGAGCAAGGCGGCGCCGGCGCCCACGATGCCTCCGATCACGACCCCGGCCAGGAATCCCGGTCCTCTAGCCATCGGTTATTACCTCCCTTTGTGCTTCTGCATTCCAAACATCACCTGGGCAAACCGACTCGCCGCCGCCATCGCGCTGCTGACGCGAATGATGGGCATCACCGTCGTTTTGCCAATGAACTCCGTCGTGCCTTCCACCGTATTCAAGGTGCGCTTCACCTTGTCGAATACCACCGGCACTTCCCCTTGAATCTGCTTGACCAGTTTCAGGAGCAAGAACACCAGGATCACGAGCAGTAGCAGAAGGATGGTATTCACCACAGCGAGGAAGATAATCGCGATGTCTCGGATTGTTTCCAGCAAGTCGGGCACCTCCCTTGAGGAGCGCACAAACGCCTTGAAATCATTCTACCATAGGCGCACTCGGTTGGCAACGAAGACCAGCACCCACGCCGCGAGGCTGGCTTCCAGTATGTGAGCGCTCCCCAATCGAACGCCGGTGAGCGTGAAGAAGTGCTCGGCCAGAGCCTGGCCGACGACAAACCCCAGCGCCCCGGCAGCCCAAAGGAGCGGCAAGGCCGACCGGCGGCGGCCGAAGATCTGGAACAAAGTGGCATAGATCCCCGGCAACAGGATAACCAGAGACCAGTATGGATCGATTGCCGAAATCAAGTCCGAGCCTATCTTCACCACCCCCAAGTCTCCCCGACTTCCCTACCAGCAAGCCGCCTGCACGCCAAACGGCCAGCTTGTTGACTAGCCGGCATTGCTATGATACCATGAAAGTGTCCCAAGCAGTTAAGTGGTCTGCCTTGTGAGGCGTCAGCGGCGAGGCTGAGTAGAGCGGAATGCGGAAAAGCCCTCCAACGAATTGCCAAGAGTATGGCTCGCTCGGTTGCTTGGGACGGTTACGTTCTACGACGCTTTCCAACAACACTCCATCTTGGCTGTTCTCGTCACACAGACTGAAACTGAGGAGGAGCGAGCGATGGAGGAAGACCTTCTGGGCCCATTCAAGTCATTCACCAGTCGTAGTCTCACGCTCTGCGATCGCTGCGGCAAGCCCATTCTCAAGAGCGCGGCCAAAGTCACCAACGACGGCTTGCGGGAAGACACCCTGTCCGAGTACGAGGAGCTCTGCGAGCAGTGTAGCCTCCCGGATGTCGATGTTAGATGATAGGGGGGGCTAGCGAAAGCTTGCCGAGAACGCCTCAGCGTGACCTCATGACGAATGGTAGGTAGAGGGCATAGTCACCGTGAATCGGTTGGGAGCCGTTCTTCCATAGCCAGGTAGACTGCGCGCTCCAGGGATCGGAATAGCCGCCGCTCCAGCCGTAGGGATCGACCGCGACGTCGTTCAAGGTCACCGAAAAATGCAGGTGCGGGCCGGTGGCGCACCCGGTGCTTCCGCTCAGGCCGACCTGTGTGCCTTCCTGAACCCAGCCGTCAGAAATGTCCACCCGGCCAAGGTGCCAGTACTTCGTCTTGTACCCGCCCCCGTGATCAATGATCACGGCGTTGACCAGACCGCAGCCATTCCCGTCGTCGTAGTTGCGGTAAGTCGTGGCGTTTCCACCGGCCGCCGCGACGATGGGGTTTCTTCCGGTGCCAAAATCAATGCCGCTGTGTCCGTCGTAGCAGTTGTATCCCAGCGTGCACTCAGAAGTTCCGGCTTTGGTGCGCCGTTCCCCCGTGTAAACGACGATCGTGCCGTTCTGGTTGTAGTTGGGATACTCGTGATCGAACCAGGAATTGACACCGTAGCTACCATCGAAGGGTTTGCGAAGGAAGGGAATCGTCGTTGCCGTTGGGCCGTAGGTCTGGGAGGTCTCATTCGGGGCATCGCCGCCCAGCTGCGAGTAGACCTGCCGGAAGAGTGGCCTTTCTCCGGACACCTGGGCTGCCCATCGTTCATAAGGAATATCCATCTTGGCAATCGCCGCCTGGACGGCGTACGTCCCCGCGTTTACCTCGTTCTCGACCAAGATTTCTCGTCCGTTCTCAAAACGGATGGTCTGATTGGAGGAAGGTTCGAGTTTCCGCGCCCAGAAGGCCCGAGCCAGATCTCGAGCTACGCGGGTTAGCTGAGACTGAACACCTCGATAGGCGGGGTCGAGGTGGTTAAGCGCGTAATCCAGATCGCCCGCAGACTCGACCTCTGCGTTAAGGCGCCCCGAGGCAACCAGCAGCGACAGCAAAACGAAGGGGTTGATGTCATAGTCGCGGTCGGAGGCCGCTCTGACCAGCAGGCCGGCCAGGTCCAACCTGTCGTCGCCGACCGACGGCTGCTTCGAGGCCAGTTTGGGGGCAATCGTGGCGAGCTTCCGCCGGAGAGCCGTGGCGTCGGCAGAAGGATGGAAGAGAAACCGGTCATCGGAAATAAGAGGCGCCCCCGTGCTCAGCCGGTATCCATACGCCCGGCGTGGCGGTCCCAACCCGGCGCTTCCCACCACCAGCAGTAGAATCAAAGCCAGAACCGGCACAGCCGGATAACGTGTCCTGTTCAAGGTTGTCCACCCCACAGCCCAACCCATCCAACGACGCGGGGTCATTCTAGCACTGGACCGTCGGCATATCAAGCGCGGTTGCGCCGAATCTGCTTCGATCAGTCACGGTTCGGTTGTGTGATGATTCTTCAAACGGGGCTGTGGTTCACCGCGGAGGCGCAGAGAACGCAGAGCTCCCCATTAAGCCCCACGTCTATACTTTGCGTCCTCTGCGTCTCCGCGGTGAAACCGTGCCGAGCCGAACTTCATTTGGCTCGAGGATTCCGAATTCAACACGGAGGCACGCAATCGAGACGGGGCAGATACTCGAATTGTATAGGAGCTAGCGCATCAAGTCCCGACGGTCTGTTTGCTCTTGTAGTCCTCGATGGCCTTGTGCAGGGCATCGGCGGCGAGGTTCGAGCAGTGCATCTTCTGGGCGGGAAGCCCTCCCAGCGCCTCGGCCACCGTCCTGTTGGAGATGGCCATCGCCTCGTCCAGCGTCTTGCCCTTCACCATCTCGGTGACCATGCTGCTGGTGGCGATGGCGGCGCCGCAGCCGAAGGTCTTGAACTTAACGTCCTCGATGCGGTCGTCCTTCACCTTGATGAATATCTTCATAATATCGCCGCAGACGGGGTTCCCTTCGGTCCCCACCCCATCGGCATCCGGAATCTCCCCGACGTTCCGCGGATTGCTGAAGTGGTCCATAACCAGATCACTGTACATCTTAGCAAGCACCTCACTCCCGAACCGCCCACCGTTCCCCCATCAACCAGCCCCGGCGGTCAGAATTCCTACTGTTTTACTTGGATTTATTATAAATCGGAGCGGGGAGTGTGTCAACTGGTTTTTGGGATGGGGATTCGAAGCAAATACTCTTGAGTTCGTCATTACATATGCCGCCCGAGCGGCTGCTTCCCTGGCGGCATCAACCCCGCCAAAGGCGAGTCGCTCCTTAGGTTGTGCGCCCAGACGTAGCGGTCTTCCTTGGGGTCATAAAGCTTGGTAATCTCGTCAAAGTGGTGGCCGTAGTGTGTGAGCAGGGTGTCATCCACG
>JAMDCE010000299.1 GCA_023489135.1 Chloroflexota bacterium | reverse complement strand
ACCAGACCGATCAATCTCAAGGAATTCGATGCCTCCTTTTGTTCATCTACACGTACATACTGAGATGAGCCTGCTGGATGGCCTGGCCCGCATAACGGACCTGGTCGCCAAGGCCAAAGAGCATGAAATGCAGGCCCTCGCCATCACCGATCATGGCACGATGTCCGGGGCGATGCATTTTTACGAGGCGGCCAAAGCCCAGGGGATCAAGCCTGTCCTCGGCTGCGAGATCTACGTTGCTGCGGAGGGTCTAAAAGCCAGGGACAAAAACAACTATCACCTCATTCTTCTGGCAGAGAACGAGGCGGGCTATCGGAATCTTCTGCGACTGGTGAGCACGGCCAGTCTAGAGGGCTTCTACTACAAACCTCGCGTCGATCTTTCCCTGCTCAAAGAACATCATAAAGGTCTCATTGCCCTTTCTGCTTGCCTCCAAGGAGAAGTGACCGCCAAACTGGTGGCGGGCCAGCGGGAGGGCGCACGAGAGGCGGCCCAACGCCTCTCCCGTATCTTTGGTGAGAACAACTTCTACCTGGAACTGATGGACCACGGCCTCCCCTTGCAGCGAGAGGTGAACCCTCAACTGATCTCCCTGGCCAGGGAAACCGGTCTACCTATGGTCGCCACCAACGATGTCCATTACGTGAACCAGGATGACGCCTACGCCCACGAAGTGCTGCTCTGCATCCAGACCGGCACCAGTATCGACGACCCAAAGCGGATGCGTATGGAGAGCGACCAGTTCTATCTCCGCAGCGCTGAAGAGATGGCCGCGCTGTTCCCAGATATCCCCGAAGCCACCGCCAATACGGCTCAAATCGCTGAGAGATGCAATCTGGAAATGAAGTTCAAGGGGTTCCACCTTCCTCATTTCCAGGTGCCTGCAGGATACACGGAGGAAAGCTACCTGGAGGAGCGCTGCGCGGCTGGCTTGGTGGCGCGCTTTGGACCGCCAACGCCGGCCATCGAGGAGCGACTGAGTTACGAGCTAGGCGTGATCAACCGCATGGGGTTTGCCTCCTACTTCCTGGTAGTCTCCGACTTCGTGGCCCATGCCAAGAGCCGAGGCATACTGGTGGGACCGGGGCGAGGCTCGGCCGCGGGAAGCATCGTCTCCTACGTCCTCGGCATCACTACTATCAACCCTCTGGAACACGACCTTATTTTCGAGCGCTTCCTCAATCCGGACCGGATCTCGATGCCGGACGTGGACATCGATTTCGCCGATGATCGCCGGGACGAGGTCATTCGTTATGTGACCGAGAAGTACGGCAGCGACCACGTTGCGCAAATTATTACTTTCGGGACCATGGCCGCGAAGGCGGCCATCCGAGACGTGGGCCGGGCCTTGGGCCTGCCCTACGGCGAAGTCGACCGGGTGGCCAAGCTGATCCCCTTTAACTCCTCCATAGCCGACGCCCTGAAGACCTCGTCGGAACTGCGCGCCCTTCACGACGGAACCGACTACGTCCAGAAGCTTCTGACCACCTCGCAGCGACTGGAGGGCGTCTCTCGCCACGCCTCCACTCACGCCGCCGGTGTCGTCATTTCCCGAGAGCCACTGGTTCGCCATGTGCCGCTGCAGAAGGCCACGCGGGGTGAGGCGGTGACCCAGTACCCTATGGACGTGCTGGAGAAGATCGGTCTCCTCAAGATGGATTTTCTGGGGCTGAGCACCCTTACCATTCTGGGACGAGCGGTCGAGATCGTCAACCAGACCGAGGGTCTCTCCTTGGATCTCGATCACACACCGCTGGATGATCCGGCGATTTACGAATTGTTGAGTCGCGGCGAGACGGTGGGCATCTTTCAGCTTGAGGGTTCGTTTACAACTCGCATGACCCTGGACGTGAAGCCGTCCTGCTTCAACGACGTGGTCGCCCTGATGGCGCTGATTCGCCCCGGCCCTATGACTATGGCTCCTCTCTACATCCAGCGCAAGCACGGCCAGATCCCCATTGAGTATCGTCACCCTGATATGGAACCTATTCTGAAGGAGACTTACGGCGTAGCGCTGTATCAGGAACAGATTATGCGCATTGCCAACGTTCTAGCAGGCTATACCATGAGTGAAGCCGACGCCCTGCGTAAGGCGATGGGGAAGAAGCTGCCGGAGGAGATGAAGAAGCACCGCAAGCGCTTCGTCAGTGGCGCCACCAAGCACGGCTTGTCCAAAGGACTGTCGGAGGAGATCTTCGAGATGATCGAGCGTTTCGCGGGCTATGGCTTCAACAAAGCCCACAGTGTCGCCTACGCCGTGATCGCCTGCCAGACGGCCTACTTCAAGGCCCGCTATCCCGAAGCGTACATGACGGGCCTTCTCAGCTCGGAAATAGGTAACACCGACAAGATTGTCACCGCCGTCTCAGAATGCCGTCGTCTTGGCATCGCCGTTCTTCCCCCCGACGTAAACAGGAGTGAGGTCAGTTTTACCATCGACCGCCATCCCCAGAGTGACAAGAAGGCTATTCGCTTCGGTCTAGGGGCCGTAAAGAATGTGGGCGAGGGCGCTATCGAGGCGATAATCGCAGGTCGCCAGAACCTCCCCCAGAAGCGCTTCACCTCGCTGGAAGAGTTTTGTCAGCGCATCGATCTGCGACAGGTGAACCGCCGGGCCCTGGAGAGCCTCATCAAATGCGGGGCGATGGATTCCCTCGGTCAGGGACGTAGCCAGATGTTGGAATCTCTGGATCAGGCGATCGCTCTGGCGCAGGAGATGGTCAAGGCGCGCGAAGCCGGACAACTGGCGATGTTCGACTCACTCGCCGCTGCAGAAGCCTCACCGCCCCAACGTTCACCCGAGGGCCCGGGGGCGGATGAAACGTCTCACAAAGTCCGCCTGGCCTGGGAAAAGGAGATGCTAGGGATCTACGTTTCGGAACATCCCCTATCCAGGATGCTGGCCAGGATAGGCAACAACCTCATCACCACGGCTGGGATAAGCGAAGACCTGGTGAATCAGAAGATAGCCCTGGTGGGGATGCTTACCACTTTGCGCCGGTTGATCACCAAGAAGAAGAACCAGACGATGCTGGTGGCCACGGTAGAGGATCTGGAAGGAGCCATCGAGATGGTGGCATTTCCGGACTGCTACGAGCGCAATTCCGAGGTATGGCAGGAGGACGCCATCGTTCGCATTGATGGCAAGGTCGACCAGCGAAACGATACCCTCCAGATTATCTGCGAATCCATAACCCTGCTGCAGAGCGACGATGAAGCAGGCCAACCAGTCGAAGCGCTACCGTCGAATACACCGTTGACGAACGGCGCCAAAACCCCAGCCATATCAAGCCGTGGGCCGACATCACCTCGCTACCATCTCCACATCTCGCTGGTCGCCTCCGATGATTTCGACGCCGACGTGAAGCAGATGCAAGCGCTGGACCGGATTCTGCGACAGCACACGGGCCAGAGCCGCGTCACCCTCCACGTTTTGGAAGGCCCTAACGTCGTCTCCCTTGAGCCTCTCTTCCAACGAATCGACTTCTGTGAAGAACTGGAAGACGAGATCCTTCAACTCCTCGGCGAGAAAGCCCTTCGCGTGGAGGAACTCGACCCCTCCGAAGAAAGCAAAGGCTACCTCACCAACGGCCTCCACGCATCGTAGACGGATATTCACTGCAGAGGCGCAGAGAACGCAGCGATTATTAGTGGGGCCGCTTCAAAATGTAGAGGAATTCACCGCAGAGACGCAGAGGGCGCGGAGGATATCAATTATTCGTGGGAATCTAGCACACGTCGACGAACACCTTGCTTGAGAATAGGGACATTGAAATTGATGAGCAAGCCTACTCTCCATCCACCCAGCTTCAGGTAAGTCAACAACTGGGCCTCATGAATTGGCAGCAGATCCTCGACAGCCTTGACTTCTACGACAACTGAACCGGCTACCAAGAGGTCGACCCGGTAGGCGCAGTTCAGGTGGATTCCCTCATACTCAACTGGAAGAGGAAGTTGACGCTCAAAAGCGATGCGTCTCAAGCCCAGTTCGCGGCATAAGCACTCTTCGTAGGCAGACTCCAACAATCCAGGTCCCAGCGCAGGGTGTACCTCGATCGCCCCACCAACGATCGCTTGGGTTACCTCGTTAGACTCCATTTTTCCTCCGCGTCCTCTGCGCCTCTGCGGTGAAAGAAAACTAGCGGGACTGGAAGAAGCAAGCAAGAAGTCTGTCGGCGGCGGTGTAGGGATCGATCTGGCGGGTGGCCACCTCTTTAGCCAGGGACTCGATCTGCACCCCACCACCGGTAACCCTGGACAGATCCCGATCTAGTACGTCCAGTGCCAGGCTTAGGATGTAATAGTGACTGCGGCGCTCATCCTCGGCCAGCCGCTCCCCGGTGGAATCGAGGTGGCAATGATGTTCATCTATGGCCGCGACCAGTTCCGGAACGCCCTGGGCCAAGGTGGCCACGGTTCTCACCAGCGGCGGCCGCCACTTCTGCGGAGGCGAAAGAGAGAGCATCATCTCCAACTCGGCCACGACCCGTTCGGCTCCCTCCTTGTCGGCCTTATTGACGACCAGAACGTCGGCGATCTCTAGAACTCCGGCCTTAATGGCCTGAATATCATCTCCCATCCCCGGTACGCTGACCACCAGCGTGGTATTTGCCGCTTCTACGATATCCACCTCGTCCTGGCCCACCCCCACCGTCTCGACAATAACAATTTCCTTGCCAAAGGCGTCGAGCGCGTGGATCACTTCGCGTGTTGTCCTGGCCAGACCGCCAAGGGCGCCCCTGGTAGCCATGCTCCGGATGAAGATTCCCGGGTCGGTGGAGAGTTCCTGCATCCGAACGCGATCGCCCAAAAGGGCTCCTCCACTAAAAGGGCTGGTTGGATCGACGGCGATGATGCCGACCGTCTTTCCTTGTCGCCGGTACTCTTTGGCCAACTGGTTCACCAGCGTGCTCTTACCCGTTCCCGGCGACCCAGTAATGCCGACGACGTAGGCCCGACCCGTATAAGGATAAAGCCTTTGTAGGAATTCGCGCGCCTCGGGCGCCTCGTTTTCGATCAGGGTGATGAGCCTGGCCAGCGCTTTGCGGTTGCCGGCCAATAGTTCTTCGGCTACGTTCAACCCGATTTCCTCTCTCCCACGGCTTTCCGAACGAAGTCGATTGTCTCGCTCGTGGTGCTGCCAGGACCGAAGATGGCCTGGATTCCAGCCTCCTTCATAGCCGGCACGTCATCGTCGGGAATGATTCCTCCGGCCCAGACTACCACATCGCCCAGACCCTGAGCGCGGAGCAACTCCATAATGCGCGGAAAGAGGGCCATGTGAGCGCCGGAAAGGATGCTCAGCCCAATGGCATCCACGTCCTCCTGCAAAGCGGCCTCGGCGATCATCTCAGGGGTCTGTCGAATGCCGGTGTAAATCACCTCCATCCCGGCGTCTCGCAATGCACGAGCCACCACCTTGGCACCCCGATCGTGTCCATCCAGACCCGGTTTGGCGATCAATACCCGAATTTTTCGTACTTCAGACAAAGCGGGATCACCTCTCTTCTATCTTGCGAGGGGATAAGGGTAATGGGTTAAGCTGAGGGTCGGATGACGCTGCAACCCCTAACCCCTACTACAACCGCTCGCTCAACTCTAACAATACGCCCCGCGCGGATTTGGGATGGACGAAGGCGACGCGGGCCACCGCACCCTGGCGCGGCGCCTTGTCGAGAAGGTCCACACCCTTCTCCATCAGGTTCTTCAATTCCGCCTCGATATCGTCGGTCTCAAGGCAAATGTGGTGAATCCCTTCGCCTCTCTTCTCAATGAACTTCGCTACACTGCTGCTGTCGTCCAGGGGCTCCAAAAGCTCGATTTCGGTGTCGCCCACGGGCAGAAAGGCTACCTTCACACCAAACTCCGGAACCACCTTCTCGTGGACCGGGCCGAGTTTTAGAGCATCGGTGTAGATCGAAAGAGCCTCAGAAATACTTTTGACAGCCACTCCGATGTGATCGACCTTTTTGATCACGCTCAACTCCTTGTCGTTTGATGCCCTTGCATATTGGGGGAGCACCCGCATCCTTTCGCTCCAGACGAAGGCTCTCCTCCAGGGGTGCGAGGGGCTAGCCTGTCACTCTGAGCGTAGCGGAGGATCTCGTGACTTGCAGAGACGCAGAATGCTGCGTCTCAAGGGATCGGATCAGCGAGAGACCCTTCGTCGCCGGGTACCCTCTGGGTGCCTCCTCAGGATGACATAAGGACGATCCCATATGGAATCAATCTAAAACACCAGTGATTCGCGATACTCGCCGAAGACCCGGCGCAGAACGGCACAGATCTCTCCCAGAGTAGCGTAGGCTTCAACACAAGTAAGGATGGCTGGCATAGTGTTCTCCGTCCCCAGGGCGGCCGCCTCCAATTTGCCGAGAGTCGCCCGCACATAGCCGTTGTCTCGTTCCTGCCTCAACCGTCTCAGTCTCTCCGCCTGCTGCTCTTGCACGGCCGGATCTACTCGCAGAAGGCCGATGTTCTGCGGCTCTTTGGCATTATATCTGTTCACCCCCACGACAATGCGCAGGCCGTCCTCCACTTCTTTCTGGTACCGATAGGAGCTCTCCTGAATCTCCCGTTGGAAGTAGCCGCGCTCGATGGCCGGCAGGGCCCCACCCATGGCTTCGATCTCGGCTAGGTAGCGCTCTACCCTTCGCTCCAGTTCGTCGGTGATAGATTCCACGAAGTACGAGCCAGCCAGGGGATCGATGGTGTCGGCCACACCACTCTCGTGGGCGATGATCTGCTGGGTGCGCAGAGCAATCTGCACTGACTCCTCAGTGGGTAAAGCCAGAGCCTCATCCCGGGAATTGGTGTGGAGCGACTGC
>JAMDCE010000037.1 GCA_023489135.1 Chloroflexota bacterium | reverse complement strand
TGCAGCACCTCCCAAACTGATATCGCCCCTATATTATACAATCAGACATCCGCTTGCAAGACTGTTAATTCTGAGACAGGCTCGGCTGGTCGCCCTGGTCGGGGTCCGAGCAGATCCAACTCTCGACAATCCAAATGTATATCAAGCGACAAACACCTGCGGCTACATCATGTCGGGCCGCTTCGCGGCGCAAAAGGCCAGGTGCCGGCTGTAGCCGCAGGTCTTTGGCTTGCGCGGGAAGGGCGGGGGAAATTCCTCACCTGCTCACAGAAAACGTAAGGGCGGGTGTGAAACCCGCCCCTGTGAAAATCGTACCACTCAGCAAGCGCGACCGGCCCATCGCCCCTGCTGTATCGAACCCTACTACCTGAGCAACTGCAGTATCGACTGCGGCGCCTGGTTGGCCTGCGCCAGGATGGAGGTGCCAGCCTGCTGCAGTATCTGGTTCTTGGTGAAGTTGACCATTTCTGCCGCGAGGTCCACATCCCTGATGCGCGATTCGGCCGCCGACAGGTTCTCCGATGCCACACCCACATTGGCGATGGTGTGCTCCAGCCGGTTCTGCTTGGCGCCGAGATTGGAGCGCTTGGTGTTCACGAAGTCGATGGCGTTGTCGATGTCGGTGATCAAGCTCTCGGAGGTAGCCGCGGTTCGGGTCGAAGTCCCCGCGTTGTAGGTGCTCAGCGCATCGGCCAGGTCGTCCACGTTGGTGTCCCCAACGCTGCCGTTGAGGTCAATCTTGTCGAACGAGACCGCCAGGTAATCGGTGGCCTGCGAGCCGATGTGTATGTTGGCGCTGCCCGAGCCTGCGGCCGTCAAGATCACGTCGTCCGTGGCGGCCGTGAGCCCGGCCACCACGTTGGCCGCCGTCATGCCGGCGCCCGATGACAGCGTTATCTTGATGCCCAGCTGGCTGAAGTCCAGGGTCTCGGTGCTGTTCGCTGAGATAGCGGCCACCGTCAGGGACTGAGCTATGCTGTCGCTGGAGCGCGTCATTGTAAGGGTAGTGCCGCTGGCGGTGAAGGTATAGGTGTCACCGGCTTTGGCTCCGGATACGTCGATCGCCGTCGCGGTCGCCGATTCACCGCCGGTCGTTATGAAGTCGTTGACCACCAGTTCGGTAGCCGTCGCCCCACCAATGCTCGTCACCAGCGAGCCGGATAGCAGCCCCTGCCCGTTGAACTTGGTCCTGGTCGAGATTCCATTGATTTCCGTCTTGAGTTGCTGGAGCTCGGTGTTGATGTTGGTGCGGTCGTTGTCGGAGAGGGTATCGTTGGACGCCTGCACCGCCAGCTCTCGCATTCTCTGGAGCATCGAGTGCACTTCGTTCAAGGCGCCTTCTGCCGTCTGGATCATCGAGATACCGTCCTGGGCATTGCGGGAGGCCTGATTCAGGCCTCTGACCTGGGCCCGCAATTTCTCGCTGATGCTCAGCCCGGCGGCGTCGTCGGCGGCGCGGTTGATGCGCAGGCCGCTGGATAGTTTCTCCACCGATTTGCCGAAGTTCAGGGCCGTAATGGCCAGGTTGCGCTGCGCGTTGAAAGCCTCGATGTTAGTGTTGATCCGGACACCCATTGTGGAAATACCTCCCTGTTCTTGTTTTGAGAGATTCCGTTCTCTCTTCTAATTGTCTGTTCTTCCCTTCAAGAAAGGTCCCGCTCGATTGGGCCGGCCGTACCCGATCTCGCTCGAGCCCTGATCCCATGGGAAGATCGTCTACACCTATAATCGCCAGCGGCCAATAAAACTTTATACCCTCGCGCGCCAATTTTCCCCGAATTCGTTGAATTCGCGTTCCGGCCGACCATTGACGTGGGGGGACGTGGGCACTTCAATATTGATGCGCCATTGATACGCCGCAGCCACTAAAGTTTTCCACGCCTGTGCCGATAATGAGTTTAGGTGAGAGATGCTTCTTCTCACAGCATGACCATGGATGTTCAAGGACCTGATATCGATGCAAGACACCGTGGCAACTCAAGGAGGCTAAGGAAAGGCCGGCGGGGAGACATGGGGGAGGATGGAGTGGACCTGCCGAGGCTCCGCTTGTGAATCGAGGTGGCTAACTATGGGAATCACTGGAATCTCGCGAATCGATGTTGTAGATTTGCCTGCGATGGTGACCGCCAGAGCCCCCGTCGCCCAAGGGAGGTTTTCGGGTGGGGAGATGCCGATGGAAGAAGGGATCGTCGTCCGGGCGGCGGCCCAGGCTAGCCCTCCTTTAGTTCTGGCGGAGGAGCCCGCCGAGCTAGAGATCGGCCAAACAATGCCCGTGCCCGGCGGCGGTGAGCTGCCCGAAAGCTACGCCAAGATCCGATACGATCAGGACACTAACACTGTGCTCATTCAAATCGTCAGCGCGTCCAGCGGCGACGTGATCCGAGAGATACCGCCGGATGCATGGAACCGGGTACGAGAGAACACGCCGTTGCCCAAAGGGACTCTCGTAGAGAAACACCGGTAAGTTGGGATTCTAAGTGCCCGTAAGGTTATCTGATAGGCTCTGAGTACGTAATAGAAGGTAGTCGGCACTCAGCCGTCAGAACCAAGACGGCACTTGGTCGTCCAGGTTGATGGCTGAAAGCTGATAGCTACCGAGGGGGTGTCGTGAAATGGCCAGCGGTGATTTTGCCATACCCGGCTTGATGTCGGGACTCAGCACCACTGATATTATCACAAAGATAATGGATGCGGAGCGCCTGCCTTTACAAAGGATGCAGAATCGCAAGGACGATACCCAGAAGAAGATGGACGCGATTCGGGACATCAACACGAGGCTGGCCAGCCTGTTGAGCAAGATTCAGAGTCTCAACATTCGAAGCACGGTCGACGCCAAGAGTGTGACGACCGACACCCCCTCCAGCTCGGCCGCCATTGTTACGGCAACGGCGAATTCCGACGCGGCCTTGGGCTCCTTTACCATCCAGGTCTCTGCGCTCTCCACCTACACATCGGTCGTCACCGCTGCAGCGGGAGGGGCCGCGGCGGCCATCGGGGCTGCCGTTCAGACCAATCAGCCGCTGGCGTCGGCGGGCTTTGGTATAACTCCTACCACCGGAACATTCAGCGTCAATGGCGCCACAATCACCATCGATTCCAGCACTGTTCTCAGCGACGGAACCGACCTCGACGGTGCCAACACCATCGTCGCCAAGGTCAGGGTCGCCACCGCAGCGGTCGGCAATCAGGTCAACGTTTCCATCGTCAACGACGCGGTCGGGCGCCCCAACAAGCTTCGATTCACGGCGGCCGACGGCTCCACCGCCATTCAGCTCGGCGCCGGTGCGGATACCAGCAACTTTCTCACCGCCGCCGGATTAGCTTCACAACCCTCGACGGTAACGATGACCGGTTCCCGGAATCTTGGAGCAGTAAAGGCGAGCGCCACCCTGAGCTCTAGCGAAGCCAATCTGCCCGCCGGCCTCGTTTCCTCCGGGACTTTCAAGATCAACGGGGTGGAGATATCTTACGATGCCACCACCGACACGCTCAACGGCCTACTAAGCCGCATCAATTCCTCTTCCGCCAATGTCACCGCCAGCTACGATGCGATCAGTGACCGTGTCACCTTGACTGCCAAGGCTTCCGGCGGCGCAGCCATATCACTCCAAGATGGCGCGGACTACGGCGGCGCCGGCAATTTTCTCTCGATGATGAAGCTTTCCACGGCCAATGAAGCCTATGGCACCAACGCCGAATACTACCTCAACGGCAGCGCCCAGGCGAGCTATTCCAGCTCCAACACCGTGACCGACGCCGTAACGGGGGTGACCATCAACCTCAAGAAGGCCGACCCGACGACCACGGTTACCGTAAGCGTGAGTCAGGATACCTCAAGCTCCGTCAAGGCCGTTCAGGACTTCGTTACCCAGTTCAACAGCGCACTGACCTTCATACGCGACAAGACCGCTTACGACGCGACCACCAAGAAGGCGAGCATACTCACCGGCGACCCAACCGTTCTGGGCATTGACAATACCCTGCGGTTGATAGCAGGGGGCGCGGGAGTCGGGCTCAGCTCCGCGGCGCTGAGCCTGGCCGATATCGGTATTACAACCGGGGCCATTGGCTCGACCCCAGGATCAACCGATGCTCTCGTCCTCGACACTAGCAAGCTGACGGAGAAGCTGCAGAGCAACTCTTCTGCCGTCGCCGACGTGTTTGGCGCGCTTGCTGCCACGACCAATCTTGCAGGCGGAGGCACTGGCAGCATCGCCAGCGTGAGCGGCACTCCCGATAAGCATACCTCCGGCACCTACAGTATCGTCTCCGATGCCTCTGGCAATCTAACCGCGACCTTCACGCCGACAGCAGGCTCTCCCGTTACTTCGACTGGTACCATCGCTGCCGGGAGCACCAATACCACTCTGATCCCTGGGCTCATCTTGACTGCCAACGCTATGCTGGCGAGCGGCACGGATACCGTTACGACCACCATTACTCAGTTGGGCGTGGGAACGAGACTGGCCGACTATTTAGAAAGCCTAACGTCGTCCACTGGGATTCTAGCCAATAAACAGGATGATGAGACCAACCAGATCAACGATATTAATGATTCGATCCAGCGCCTGCAGGAACGTCTGGATCGAAAAGAAGAGAGCCTCTATGCCAGGTTCAGAGGTCTGGAAGTGGCCCTGGCTCGTTTGCAGGGGCAAAGCTCGGCCGTCGCCGCCCAGATCTCCAAGCTCAGCAGTAGCAGTTAATCAGTTCTTGGTGCAAGACGCCTTCCCTTAGTGGCCAACCTCTCTGTCGGCCAAGAGTGGGAGGGAAGGATGGCAGTTGCGCACCAGAAACCAATCAACCGGAATCTTGCGTTACTCCACCGAAGAAATAGAACTAAACGATCTGAAGAAGGGAGTCTACAGATGTACGCAAGCCAGGGATACCAGCAATACAAGACCATGCAAGTCCAAACTGCGGACCGTGGTGAGCTGGTAGTAATGCTCTACCAGGGAGCGATTAGGTTTCTCGGACGCTCCGCCGGCGCATTGAGGATGGGCAATCTCGAAGACGGACATTTCAACTTGGTTCGAGCCCAGGACATAGTGGCGGAGCTGATGGGAAGCCTCGATATGGGCACCGGCGACCTCGCCCGCAATCTCTTCCAGATCTACGAGTATATGCATTACCGTCTGGTGCAGGCCAACATACACAAGGATCCAGCGCCGGTCGAAGAGGTGGCTGGGCTCTTGCGAGAGCTGCTGCCCGCCTGGCAACAAGCCGCGCGTCAGGCGCGTTCGAATGGCGCCGACGCTCAACCGGTTGCCGTCGGGTCATTCACTTGTGCGGCGGGCTAGTTGGCCGGCGCCGCGGGAGGGATGAAGCATGACGACTGCTACAGCAGATGTTGAAAAGGAATCGAAGAGCGCCCTGGGAACGTGCCACGAGATCGTTAGACTATCCCTTGCTCAGCGCGACGCCATAGAACTCGAAGATGTGGATCGGCTCAACGACCTCATTTCAAAGCGAGAGCTCCTGATCTCGTCTCTGGACCTGGGGGCCTTGCAAGCCCATCCGAATACCGCCGGATCTGGTGCGGCGTCAGACTGCAGTTCCGACGCCAGATCTTCGATCATCGCACAGCTCAGAGAGGCGCATCGAATCGATCAAGAAAACCAGGATATGCTTCAAGCCAGGCTGTCTCAGATGCATTCCAGGCTCATCGAGATGAATCAGGGCCGCCAAGGCCTACGCGGATACGCTTGCCTCAAGCCACTCGCCGAGCCGGCGTTTATCGACCGACGAAGATGAGGAAAACCACCCCTAGGACAACGGAACATGGAACGGTTCACGCATACGCCAAAGGTGAATTGGCAACTGCTAATCGCGGTCACTCTTCTCCTGGTGGTAGACATCCTGCTGGCGGGTTGCCAGGAAAACACCGCCTTCGCCGTCTTGGGACAGCGTGAAGCACACGCGTCCGTGGCGACACCAGAGGCCGCCCCCACAAGGGCAAATCTGACGACTGGTTCGACGATCACTCCTACCATCCCTTCGGTTGGTAACCTGTTGCCGACCGCTTCCCCGGAGCCTACGCGGGCTTCGCCGCCCGTTCCTCCGCAGCCGGCCAACACGCTTGGACGACCGCCGGCTGATCGTCCTCCTGCAAGCGAGATCGAAGCCGCCGGCAAGATGATTCCCATCAAGAAAGACACTGCGCCAAAGGGACCGCGCAAGCCGCCGCCCACGCGCTTGCTCATCCCCAGTATTGGTCTGGATGCCAAGGCGATCGAGCTGAGTACGTACTACAACGACAAAGGGGACCTGGTGTGGGAAACGGCGCCTTTTGCCGTCGGACACCACGTCGGCACTCCAAACCCTGGCGAACCCGGCAACGTGGTGATCTCAGGCCACATAAGCAGCATTCACGAAGGAGCGGTTTTCAAGAGACTTCCGGAGGTAAAGGAAGGCGATGGCGTGGTTGTGCTAACCAACGATAGAAACTACCTTTACCAGGTGGTGAACAAGAAGATTGTCGAGCCCACGCAAATCGATGTGATGGACTCCACGTCGGAGGAAACCCTCACCCTGATCACGTGTGTCCCGGACGGCGTCTACACCCACCGTCTCATAGTAAAAGCCAAGCGCATCTGAACCGAACACTGTAGCGGTTTCCGTAACGATTTATACGTGGACCGAACAGCACCACGGCGGCAGTATCCAGGTGTTGCCATGGCTAATCGAAAACCGCTCTAGCTCGCCCCCAGTACCGCCACTCGATCTCCCGAAAACAATCTGTGCCACTGCTCTGCCACCCGGCTCCACGCGAACGTCGATAGCGCGGCTGGAACCATCTCTTGCCGTATCCGTTCTTGACGAGCTGGATCGCGCAATAGCATCACCGCCTCCCTCACT
>JAMDCE010000036.1 GCA_023489135.1 Chloroflexota bacterium | reverse complement strand
TGGCTAGAGTGGAGGAAGTGGAAAGGATTCTCGGCAATATGCCTGACGTCGATGTCTACCAGGCTACGATGGGAGGCGCCGGAGGCGACCTTGCCATGCTTTCCTCGGCTCTGTCGGGCCGAGGGACCGGCGGGGCCACCTTCTTCGTTCGACTCCGTGAAGATGCCAATGTCGAGGCTACCGCCGAAAGCATCAGGCATAGCCTGGAAGGCGTAGAAGGCGCCTCTGCCTCGGTTTCGCTACCTGAGGAAAGCACGTCTTCGCAGCTTCAGGTGATCGTGTCCGGCCAAAACGCGGCCGACGTGCAGAGAGCAACTGCACAAATTCTTGAGAAGATTCAGGATACCGAAGGACTGTTGAATCTTCACAGCGACCTGACCAATCCCAGACCGGAGATCGCCGTCCAGGTCGATCCCAACAAGGCGCTAATGGCCGGATTGACTACGGCCCAGGTGGCTTCCGAGATTCGGGACGTGACCGTCGGCCAGACCGTCACCCAGGTTCGGCTGGACGGCGGACCGCCGGTCGACGTTCATCTCGCCCCGAGTGGTGGCGGCGCTAGCAGCATCGAGGCGCTCAAGTCCATCCCCTTTGGCGACGCGCAAATGCCTCTCTCGTCTCTGGGTGAAGTCGAAATAGCCGATGGACCGGTCCAGATCACGCGTATCGATCAGAAGCCTGCGGCGAGTATCACTGGCGACATCGTGGCCAAGAATACGGGGGCGGTATCGCAGGAGCTTCAGCGAAAGGTCAACGGCTTGACCTTGCCAGCAGGGGTAAAAGCGAGTTTCGGAGGGGTGATCTCGCAGATGGAAGAAAGCTTCTACTCGATGTTCATCGGCATTGGCGTAGCTGTGCTGCTGGTCTACATCGTGATTGTGGTTGCCTTCGGTTCTCTTCTGGACCCATTCGCCATTCTTATCTCCCTGCCGTTGGCCTCGACGGGAGTTCTGGGGTCGCTGTTCCTCACCGGGCGATCGCTGGGCCTGTCGGCCCTCATCGGCTTACTGATGCTGGTAGGGATCGTGGTCACCAACGCAATTGTCCTCATTGATTTCGTCAAGCGGCTGATCGCGCGGGGTTACAGCGTCCACGATGCCCTGGTGGAAGGTGGCAGGCTTCGGGTGCGGCCGATCCTTATGACGGCCCTGGCCACCATCCTGGCGCTCATTCCCCTCTCTTTGGGTCTGAATCAAGGCACCATCATCGCCGCTGAGTTGGGGACTGTGGTCATCGGTGGTCTCCTCACCTCGACCCTCCTAACTCTGGTCGTAGTGCCGGTGATTTACAGCATCTTCGAAAGCCTCAAGCTTCGCCTGATGAAGCGGGAGAGAGCCTCTGATACAACGACGGCGGAAACCTCGGGAGAATAGTCTGCCGGTTGCTTCCGTCGGAATTCGTCACCCCGATCGCAGGGGAGGTTCACCCGACTTTCGGCGAAACAAAGATCGCCAGCGGGAGCGGATTCTTTTCCCGCTGGCGATCTCTACGCTGGTGTGGAAGCTACACAGTCTAATCGCCCCCGCTGCGTTTCGGCAGGTGTGGTATTAGCCAGGAGAGGAAGGCTTCTTCGCTTCTCGTCTGAAGCATCGCTTTCCCTGGACCGCGGAGCTCGACCACCAGCCCTTCTCCGCTGAAGAGGGTGGACTTGAGGCCGCCGACGCGCTTGATGTTGAAGCCCATCCCCTCGTGGAAGGCCACCAGGTGTCCTGTGTCGACGGTGTAGGTCTGGCCGGCCGGTACCTCAATGTCATGGAGCGCACCGTAACTGGCCATCAATAGGGTTCCGCTGCCCGAGACCCGGAGCATAATCGGGCCATCCCCAGCGAAGAAAGTCTTGGCTCCCGTCCATTTAGTGTCGACCTCGATCCCCTCCGAGGAGGCGACGAAGCCTCCCGAGTGCAGCATCCAGGTTTCTCGGTCCATTTCCACCGCTCTCACATCCCCGGGCAGCGATGGCGCCAAGTTGATTTCGCCGCCTGCACCGGTGGCGCGGAAGGTGTTCATGAAAAAGCTTTCGCCGCCGACAGTTGCGCGCTTGAGCGCTCCGAAGAGGCCCCCCTGGGCCTTGGTCTCCATCTGGATGGTGGAAGACATACTGACCATTGCTCCTCCCTCGGCTCTGATGGATTCCCCGGGGGCCAGTCGAACCGTGGCCAGGGAGTACGACGGACGATAGTTGATTTCGATCTGCATTGCACTAGCTCCTTTCTGGTGCTTTGGGGTTGGTAGGGCCGTGAATTTCGGGGTAAGCCAAGTTCTGAATCGTCGAGATGTCCCTTTGATCCAAAATGCCTGACAATAGGAGAAAGTGAGGCCTGGCGTCCAGCGGCAGAAGAGATTCTACGCCGCCTGTCCCGTGCCAACGCTGCGGTGGTTTGGCACGAATCTGTCTTGAAGGACACCTGGCTGGTGGGAGCCAGTCTAGTGCTCTGCTACCAGGCATTGTAGCACGGTCGTACCTTCAAGTAAAGAGCTGATAGCGTGCGCGGCTAATTCTCCCGTTTCAGTCATAATTTGACAAGGAGGCGCAATTATGGAATACTGGCGATCCAAACTTCGCTGAAGGACGGATTTATCGATGTTTGCTCCTGAGGGCGTCTATGTGGCGATGCTCACTCCTTTCGATGAGGACGGCCAGATCAACGAGGACGTGCTCCGCCAGACCGTAGACTTCTACGTGGCGAAGGGTGTGACCGGCCTTTTCCCAATCAGCAGCGTCGGCGAGTTTATCCACTTGAGCGCCGACGAACGTAAGAGACTGATCGATGTAGTGGTCGATCAGGCGGCGGGCAGAGTCGACGTTGTGCCAGGTGTGGGCGACTCTTGCACCCGAAACGTGATCTCTCACGCCAGATTTGCCAGAGAGATGGGCTGCCAGGCCGTCGTCGTCTGCGGGCCCTACTATTTGCGTCCTTCGCAAGCGGTGGTTCGCCGGCATTTTGAGACCATCGCCGAGGCGGTTGAGCTGCCCGTCATCCTTTACAACATACCAGTCTTTGCCTCCGAACTATCCGAGGATACGGTGGAGTATCTCAGTCGCCTTCCCAACGTGGTCGGGATGAAGGATAGCAGCGGGAGCGCCCTCTATATGGCGAATGTCCTGGATCGGGTAAGGCTGGCCGGTAGCTCCTTCAATTTTCTGACGGGTCTGGAGCAGATTATGTATCCCAGCATGGCCATGGGAGCGAAAGGATGTATGGGTGGAACGACGGCGGTAGTGCCTGAGGCCATGGTAGCGCTGTACCGAAGTTTCCAGCGCGGCGATCTTGAAAGAGCCAAAGACCTTCAGTTTTCGGTCCTCAAGCTGGCGCGAGCAATGATGGCGCAGGAGTTTCCTTTAGGTTTCAAATTGGCCCTGCAGACCAGAGGCTTCGAAGTGGGACCACCGAAGCAGCCCCTCACACGAGAGCAGCAACGAACATGCCAGGCGGTTTCTCCCGAACTCGAGAAGCTGGTGGCGGAGATTGTTGAGACCGTCGCTGTGGTATAATGCCGAGACATTGAGCCTTATGTTTCCAGGGGGCTAGTTCTTCCCGCTGAGAGGCTGTGCGTATGAGTTCGTTGATCGTCCAAGATATCGTACAAGATGACGATGGTGTAGCCATTTGGTGTCCGGAGCTGGAGGTTTTCACCTGCGGTGAGTCACTGGAGCAGGCTCGGGAGAGATTGCGGGAGGCTCTCTACGAGTACTATCTTTTCCTTCTGGTGCACTACCACCATCTTCCTGATCAGTGCACGGCGCACTGGCGTTACCTCCAGGAGCTCTTGCCCTTTAGAATGCTCAGTACTCTTCCTGGTGACACCCAGGCCGAGGTGCTGCGTGGTCTCCTGGAGATGGCGCTCATCTCCAGTGAGGACGGCTCGCATTGCAGCGGCTTTCTCAGGGTCTCCCGGGCTTTTCGACAGCTCGGAGCGGATCATCCCTTGTTGCTTCGCCAGATTTTTGGCGAAGGAGAACGGGCCTACGGGCAGAAGACGATGGAGGCCAAACCTCTCTACCGGGATCTCTATTTCGTGATGATCAATGTCATCGACGAAGAGGGTCACAAATTCGAGGCCAAGCGACGCGCTCTGGAGAACCGGCTGGCGAATCTCACTGCTGAAAGGCAGCGTCTGGAACAGGACTTGCAGAAGGTCGACGAGCAGTATCAAAAGTACGCCAATCAACTTCACGAGCTGGAGAGGCGGAAGACCGCTTTCGGCTCCTTAGGTGGCGCTGGATATCCGCCCCACATTTAGGGCTTACGACTAGGGAAGGGTTGCAGAATGCCATACTCAGTCTACGAGATCGCCTGTGTCTTGGAGCAACTGGGCTACGTCGAGGAACCATCCCGAGGAACGGGCAGCCACCGCTGGTTTGTTTTGGATGAGGACGACGGCCGGGTTTTTCGTCGAACGATGATTCCGACTGGCCTGGAGTTCTTGCATCCCAGGACCTTTGAACAACTTCTCAGATCGCTGGGAATGGACGTGATCGACTTCAACAGGGCCGAACGCGGAGACATGACTCGCGAGGCCTACCTGGAACTACTTCAGGAACCTTCCCCGTCTACCTGGATTCCTTATGGTCGGGAGGATTTTGCAATGAGGCAACCCCCGAATGTCGTGCCTTATGAGACGTTCAAAGCCCGGGACATCCACATCGCCGTAGGGGTCGGGAACGATACCCAGTACCGTCGTTTCTGCGTTATGGCTGGCTGCGAGCACCTGGCCGATGACCCCAGGTTTGCGACAAATCCAAAGCGGATCGAGAACCGCAAAGAATTGATCCCGCTTCTGCAGGAGGTTTTTGGCCGGCGCGAGGCCGCGGAGTGGCTGACTATGTTGGTGGAAGCGGGCATTCCTTGCGCACCTATCAATACCCTGGACCGAGTTTTCAGCGACCCCACATAAAGCACCGAAAGATGGTGGAGAAGGTGCCGCATCCTACGGCGGGAGAAGTAGAGTTAGTGGCAAGCCCGTTGAAGCTGGTGGGTACCCCTCCGGTGACCAGGCACCATCCGCCTCTTCTGGGTGAGAACACGGAAGAGGTGCTAACGACTATCCTGGGCTACACTCGAGAGCAAATTGAGGGATGGCGGGCCGAGGGGGTGGTTTAGATCGGGACGGCTCGTAGAGACGCGGCATGCCTCTACAGTCGAGTCAATGTAGGGCCGGCATGCTGCCCGCCAAGAAATAGAAGATTAGACCGACGTCGGCCTAACCTACGGCCTGAGGGCCCGTTCGTACCACGAACGTCACGCCTTGTAGAGACGCAGCACGCTGCGTCTCTACAGACCTGATCATATGAAATTCCTCTTCACGGTAGGAAGTGATGCCGGAACTGCCGGAGATCGAATGTCTACGGCGCCAACTCGAAAATACCGTCGTCGGTAAGGTGATTGCCGACGCGTATTGCCGCCAGCCCAAGGCGCTGAACCTGCCACTGGCTGAGTTTGTGGCGCGTGTATCCGGAAAGTCTATCGTCGAAGTTCGGCGGCGAGCCAAGTCGGCCGTGCTTCGGTTGGATGACGGAAGTGTCTGGTTGCATTTAGGATTGAGAGGTCAGGTGGTGCTTTCGGAGCAAGCGGAGCCGCTGGCTGAAGGCGTAGTCGGCTTGCGCTTTCGTGACGGATTCCAACTGGCTCTGGCCAAGCTGTTCATGGGCCACGCTCACTACGTAGCTGAAGAAGATTTTGGGCGCGAGTGGAATGAACCGGGCGTCGAACCTGTCGACGGCGTAGACCTGGAGACGTTCAGAGCGATTATTAATAGGCGGCCCAATGTCCCCATCAAGCTCGTCTTAATGGATCAAGCTGTCATCGCCGGAATTGGCAACACCTACTCGGACGAGATTCTCCTCTCGGCGCGGATTCACCCGGCCCGGCCGTCCCGGCGCCTGACCTCGGACGAAATCGAACGGCTGTACTCCGCGATGAAAGAGGTGTTGGCGCGAGCGATACAGGTCTGCGGTGAACCAGACTTCGTCAATCTCGAGGGGGGCCATGGAGGGTACAAACTGCAGATCCACGGTCAGGAAACCTGCGGACGATGTGGCGGGCCTGTCGAGAAGTCCTCTTTCCACGGGCGCACCGGTTTTTTCTGCCCTCGCTGCCAGGGAAGCGAGTGAAGCGAGAGATTTGGCGGCCCCTGCATTTCCCCATTCCTAACGTCAGTTATCCAAATAAACGTGCCATGATCTTAATGGAACCACGGCCACTCTAGCGCACTTTCAGAAAGTTCGATGAGAAACAGAACCTCACAGGCGCAGAACTGGGCGCGGATGCGGAACTGGCGACGTCTGGCGACCCCTGGCCTGGCCCTTTTCCTGTTGCTCCTGGGCTGGTACGTCCTGACGATGAGCGGACACACCTACGCCAACGACGAGGAGACCATGCTGGCCGTTGGCGACAGCCTTCTCACCACTGGATCGTTCGCCATTTCCCCTGACCTTCCGCTAACCAACCGCACCACCGGTGTAGATGGGCGCTCGTACAGCCGCTACGGACCGGCCCAGTCCGTGGCCGTCGTTCCGTTCCTAGCAGCGGGCCGGGCGCTGGGCGCCTCCGCTCCAGAGTACGCCGGGTTGATCCAAAGGCTTTTTGTGCTCCTCCTCCCGGCCCTAGTGACGGCGGCGACGGGTTTGGTCCTGTACGCCTGGGTGCGAATGCTTGGGTACCCCCTACCTATTGCCCTGTTGGTCGGATTGCTCTATGGGCTGACCAGCCTGGCCTGGCCGTATAGCCGGACTCTTTTCGCCGAGCCATTAGCCACATTCTTCCTGCTGCTCGCCGCCTACGGCTTGCGTCGGGACCACCAGGGTTGGTGGGTAGTGGCGGGCGCAGCCCTCGCCGGCGCTCTCGCGGCCAAGTTCCAGACGGCCC
>JAMDCE010000090.1 GCA_023489135.1 Chloroflexota bacterium | reverse complement strand
CTGGATTCCTTGCGCCAGGTCCGTCATTACAGACAAAGGCTAGATATGGAGGAAGCGAGAAGGATCCTCCAGCGCTTCCATCGCCTAAGAGAGGCCACTATAGAGACGATGGATGAGGACAAGGCTCGTCAATCGCTGGAGGATCTTCGCGCCAGGGGCTTGATATCGCCGGAAGAGATTCCGTATGAAGAAACGCATACAACTGAAGTGTTGATCGTTCGACGTGCGGAATCGGAAGAGTAGCCGCTAAACGGTTCGAAGCAGTTCACTGATCGATTCGTCCCGGTTCAGCCGGCCGATAGCATCAGCTAGAACGTCGGCGATGGAGACGACCTTAACCTTGTCGAGCCGCTGGTCCTTGCGAATCGGAATCGTGTCCGTCACTGTCACCTGGGCGATGGCCTCGTGTTCCAAGCGCTCCATTACTGGTCCGACAAAGACAGGGTGGGTGGAGGCCACATAGCAGACCGGTCTCGCCCCAGCCTTCAGCAAGGCCTGGACAGATTCATAAATCGTCGTGCCTGTCGAAATCATGTCGTCGATTATTATCGGCGTCTTGCGCCGGATCTCGCCAACGACCACTCTGACGTCCTGAACTTCTCGTCCCTCCCGGCGTTTGTGCAAGACTACCAGCGGCAGATGCAAGAGACGAGCGTAATCATCCGCCATTTTCACCCGCCCCGCATCAGGAGAGACAATCACGGCATCAGAGGAGCGGACATTCAGCAATTCCTTGGCCAGCAGTGGAACGGCGGTCAGAGGATCCATCCAGATGCCGAAGAAGCCCTGGATTGCAGCATTATGCAAGTCAATGGATATGACCCGATTGACCTTCACTTCCGTCAGCAAGTCCGCAACCATCCTGGCGGTGATGGGCTCCCTGCCGGTGGTCATACGATCCTGCCGGCTGTACCCAAAATAAGGTATGACGGCGGTGATGCGACCTGCTGAGGCGCGATGGAAGGCGTCGATCATGATGAGCAACTCCATCAAGTGTTCGTTGACAGGAGTGCAGGTTGACTGCACGATGTAAATGTCCCTTCCCCGCACACTCTCTTCAAGTTGGCAATAGATCTCTCCATCCGGAAACCGTTTGAGAACCCGCCGGCCGAGTGGCCGGTTCAATTTCTTGGCAATCTCTTCAGCCAGGCCACGGTTTGCTGACCCGCAATATATCCCCAGTTCCATTTTCAACCTCCGCTTTCGTTCTTGCCTCTGGCCATTCAGCAGCGGACGGTTGGAGGGGGGGACAAGCCCCCGCGCTACGGCCTACGGTCCACTCCTTGGATCTCAATGCAGACGTCTTGAGACTGCTCCTAATCTGCGATCCAGAACCTGTAGCACGGGGGCTTGTCCCCCGCTTAGTCGACCTGCCGTAGCGCCAATCAACTCATCCTGTCCGCCCCTGATCCATGGGCCCGTATCCCTTCGGCTCTTTCTGAGCTTCGTTAATCTGGCTCACCTCAGATTGGAGTGCAATGCCTGTTAGGTTAGATCTGCAATAAGCGTGCCACTTGACAAGCGACAAGAAGTGGCAGAAAATACGGCTACTGGAAGGCTCGTCACCCAAATTGTCCCGAAAGTTTGCGATTTCCCGCCGCTCGTGACTGCCGCAGACCAGTTTTCGCTCGATTGGGTGATTCGCCGCCTCAGTGGCCTGCTCTCCCTAAGTCAGAACTCCCGTCGATGCGCTAAGGGAGGTGCCTGTCTTGAAGTTGCGCACCGTGATCCTATTGCTGGCCCCTCTGCTGCTGGTCGTCGCCACGGCCGTGCCCTGGCAAACAATGTACGCGCTGCCTTTTGTCGATCCCGCTCTAAGCAAGGCCTGGGAACGAACCGACTGGCCGGTAGCTAGCGGAGTCGTCGCGCGTACCTGGATTCTCGGCCCCGCCCCCTTTTTCGGCACGGACGAAATCTATGGCAACAACTCCGGGGAGACTCGGCAAGTCCAGTACTATGATAAGTCCAGGATGGAGATAAGCGATCCATGGGGTGACAGGGCGAGCCCCTGGTTTGTAACCAGTGGACTGCTGGTCAAAGAGTTGATCTCTGGGAATATTCAGACCGGTGATCACCGTTTCCAGCCCTACGTGCCAGCCGCCATCCCCGTCGCGGGTGATCCAACATCGGAGAATCCCAACGCCCCCACCTACGCCAGCCTCAAGAACCTGGCTTCGCTGAGCGGGAATAACCGGGCTTCCATCAAAGTGGGACAGCCGGTCACGGAGACTATTGATACCAATGGCAGCATTGGCGCAGACGCCACTCTCAGCGAAACAGCTAGAATCGCAATCTACGATGAGCAGTCCGGGCACAACATTCCAGACGTGTTCTGGACGTTTCTGAACTCGAGAGGGATCGTCTTTCAGCAGGGCGCCTACGTCGACGACACGCTGGTAAACTGGCTCGTCACCACGGGGCTTCCACTCACCGAGCCGTATTGGGCCAGGGTAACCGTTAGCGGCGAGGAGAAGAACGTCCTGATCCAGGCCTTCGAGCGTCGAGTCCTCACCTTCACACCAAGTAATCAACCCAACTGGCAGGTGGAAATGGGAAACGTCGGCCGCCATTATTACTGGTGGCGTTACCAATCTTCTCTGCCCATGCTTCAACCGGTCCGATCCGGTAACTGGGAAGTCAAAGTGAACAGCGCGGTCAAGAACAAGACCCTGGTAGGCGGTCGCTACTTGGGAAGCAAGACAGCCTCGGGTATATTTGTCACCGTTTTCCTGACTATCAAGAATCTGGGCCAAGAAGCCGCAACCCTACCTGATACCACGCTGGTTGATTCTCAGAACCGATTCTTCAACGCTGACGGAATGGCCTCTCTTCACGCGTCCTACTATTTCAGCACCAAAAGCGGTTACATTGAAACCATTCGGCCAGGCGTTAGCGCCGATGTTGTTCTGAGTTTCGATGTGGACCCTTCCTCCACAGATTTGAGGTTGAGACTAACCGAACTCGAACAGCCGGCCATCGCGTTGGAGTTCACCTGAGTTCGGGCTAACGGCAGTTCTCCTTAGCCTTCAGTGCAGTCTCCACAATTCAGACAATCCTCAAATCCATGCGTCAAACCTATAAAGAATGCGCGCGATTTGTCGATTACGATAGTAGGGGGCGTCTGAGTTAACGCTCGGCCGCATAAGACTGTGCGGCCGAAGGGGCGCTCAGTTTCTAGATGTGCGTTCAGGGCCGCTCCTGAAGCGGCTGGATGGCGGACACGATCACATCGCGGGTGGCTTGGCGACGACTGAGAGCGTATTCACCGCTCGGGACTTTGAGTTGATCTCTCTTGTCATTTTTGGCGTGTAGAGGAAATGGGCCGGTCCTATGAGATTAGCCGGTAGACTTGGAGCGTTAAGGGCCTTCCGACCATCGGTAGACATCCAGATGAAGCTGGCCCTAGCTTCCTGTGTGCTAGGAATCATCGTTGCGGCCATCATCACCGCTTACGGGGCTCACAGGGCCAGTTCGTCAATCCGCGACCAACTGCGCAGCAAACTAAGTGCCGTAGCAGCATCCGTAGCGGCTAATATCGATGTCGAGGCCTTGGAAAGGATTCAAAGCCCTCAGGACGAGACTTCGGCCGACTACCGCTCTTTGAAGTCCTATCTTCAGGCTGCGCGAAACGCCAACCCAGAGATTCGCTACGTCTACACCATAAAGCCTGAGAAGGCTCCAACCGCCTGGCATTTCCTGGTCGACGCCGAGGAGAACCCTGCCTTAGTGTCCCACGTAGGAGACCGCTACGATGTCACGCCCTATCCAGAGTTCCGCGCCGCCGTCCAGGGACCAACCGCCGATAAGGACATAACCACAGATAAGTGGGGACGGTGGTTATCCGGGTACTCCCCTGTCCGCGAACGCGGCGGGAAGACGATAGCCGTCCTGGGCCTTGACATGTCGGCCGAAGCCGTGGCCAAAGAAGAGGCTCGCATTATGCGTTCGCTCTCGCTGAATCTCTCTCTTCTCGCCGCCGCCTTTCTCTCTCTACTCTTCGGCATCCTACTGTCACGCCACTTTACGAGACCAATTCAAATCTTGGCCAAGTGCACCGAACGGGTGGCTCAAGGTGATCTCGAGGTCACCGCCGTAGTCCGCCGGGGAGACGAGCTCGGCGACCTGGCAACGCGCTTTAACCAGATGGTCCAGCGCTTACGAGAAAGCCAGGAGAAGCTACTGGAGATCGCGAACAGCGATGCCCTCACAGGCCTCCCTAATCACCGTCGCGCTCAAGAGCTCCTGGCTTTCGAGTTGGAGCGAGCCGCCCGCTACGAGCACGCCGTGGGAGTCGTCATGCTGGACGTCGATAATTTCAAACTGTTCAATGATTCTTACGGACATCTCCACGGGGATGAAGTCTTGCGTGTAGTGGCGAAAGTTCTAACAGACACTGTTCGATCCACCGACATCGTGGCACGCTACGGAGGTGATGAGTTCATCCTGATCCTCCCGGAAATCGACTCGCTCGGCGTGACCAAGACGGCTCAGCGGATCCTCTCGCAGGCCTCCGGACACACCTATTTGGCGGACAACGTGAGCTTCGCCAGCTCCATCACCTGTAGCATAGGGTCCGCGCTTTACCCCTCCGATAGTCTCTCCCAGAGTGAACTCGTCGATCTGGCCGACGCGGCGATGTATGAAGTGAAGCGAAGAGGTGGAAACGGGCATCAAGCGGCCAACGTGACGGCTGCTCAGACAATGTCAACCCATAGCACCGGGTTCAGCGTGCTTGGTGGTCTCGTCCAGGCCGTGGACCGGAAAGATCGCCGCACCAAACATCACTCGGAAACTGTCATGACCCTGAGCTCCGAAATCGCGGAAAGGCTCCTTTTACCCGACGAAATCTGCAATAAGATCCGAACGGCCGCACTCTTACACGATGTTGGAAAGATCGGAATACCAGACAACATTATCCGCAAACGCACCCCTTTGAGTGAGGAAGAAGAAGACGTGTTGCGCCAACACGCCGTGCTGGGAGCCACGATTATTCAGGAGGTTTCACACCTGGCTGACGAGATCGTGGTGGCGGCAGTGCGGCACCACCACGAGCGATTCGATGGGACGGGATACCCGCGCGGTCTTAGAGAGTCGGAGATTCCTCTGGCCGCCAGAATAATAGCTGTCGCCAACGAGTACTGGTGGCTGACCGCAGGTTACCACGGCAGTAAGACCGTGGAGCGACGGGCTGTCGCGGACGAACTGAATCGAATGGCCGGTGCGCAACTCGATCCGGAGATCGTAGCCGCCTTCCTGACTACTCTCGACGCCGAAGGCGGAGTGGAAATCGACGCCAAAGGGTCGAGCAGTAAAGCGAAGGTATCCTCCTGAACGCTGGTTCGCACCAACCCAAGGAACTTCTCTGATTGCACTAAGTTTTAAACAGCTATATAATGCGCGCAGAGCTACCGTACGCTTGGCTGACGGTGTACAGACGACTCGGTTCCACCCCAGCCCAGAACGGTCACCAACGCCGGTTCTTATGGCACCATGGCAAGTCGAGAAAATTGGCCATGAGCGACTCATCCAGTTTCATTGCCTCGACCGGTGACGAATCAAGTTCCAGGCATTCTTTGAAATCAGCGGGTAAACCTGCCTCAGGAGCCGTCCGCGCCGACCCGCAACAGGTCCATTCCGGCGAGGCCGAAGATGAAGGCCGAGCCACCCCGAAGGTGACACATATCCTCGCCTTCCCTCTCAGATTCGTCAGCTCTCTGAGCATCAGGGTTACCCTCGCCCTGGGCTTTAGTCTGGCCGCCATCGTCCTTGTCGGGCTTGTCGGCCTGTACATATTCGAGCAAGGCCGTGCCGCGGCACAAGAAGAGCTTCACGGCAAGCTGGCCGCGGTGGCCGCTTCCGTGGCCGTCTCCGTCGACGCCGAGGCCCATCAACGTATTCAGGCTCTCCCCGACGAGTCCTCGCCCGACTACGTCCAGTTGAAATCCTATCTCCAGGCTATTCGCGCCGCCAATCCGGACATCCGCCACGTCTACACCATGGTTCCTAGCTCGGATCCCAACATCTGGCGCTTCGTGGTCGATGCTGAGAGCAACCCCGAGACAATGTCCCACGTGGGCGAGTACGACGTCTCCCGCAGCCCTGAGATACCTGCGGCGCTGCATGGCCCTGTGGCCGACCAGGCTATTACCACGGACAAATGGGGACAGTGGCTGTCCGGTTACGCTCCGATCCGCAACCGCGACGGACAGGCCATCGGCATTGTCGGCGTCGATATGTCGGCGGAGACGGTGACGGCCAAGGAGACCGGGCTACGAAACTCGTTGATCTTCTCGCTACTTGCGGCAGCCGCTGTCGCTGCAGCCCTAGGCACTCTTCTGGCGCACTATTTCGCCCGACCGATTCGAGCCCTGGCCAAAGTAACCGAGCGAGTGGCCCAGGGAGATCTGCAGGTTTCGGCGGAGACTCGGCGGAGGGACGAACTAGGTGACCTCGCCCACCGCTTTAACCATATGGTCCAGCGGTTGAGAGAAAGCCAGGAGAGTTTGCTGGAACTGGCTAACACTGACGCTTTGACTGACCTAGTCAACCACCGGCACGGCCAAGAACTTCTCGCTCGCGAATTGGTGAGGGCGCTTCGCTCGAAGCATCCCCTCGGGGTAGTGATGCTTGATGTCGACAACTTCAAGCTATTCAACGACTCCTACGGGCACCTCCACGGCGATCAAGTGCTGAAGTCAGTGGCGGCTCTTCTTACCCGCGCTACCCGCTCAACGGACATCGTAGCGCGGTACGGGGGTGACGAATTCATCCTGGTCCTTCCTGAGACGGATAGTTCTGGCGTGGACAAAACGATAAAGCGAATTAGCGCCGAGATGGCCAGTCTCAGCTACTCTGATGCCGACAAAGAATG
>JAMDCE010000476.1 GCA_023489135.1 Chloroflexota bacterium | reverse complement strand
ATCGCCTCGTCGATTATGGGCGTCGGTTGGAGAGTGATGATCCGGGACCCCATAGTCCTTATGATTCTCCAACCTCCAGCCGCGGTACCGAAGGCCATCGCCACGGCCGAAAGTGTGATAACCCACCAGGGCACGTGGAAGGTTGAGAAAGCGCCGTAGCTGACCAGGGCCATGGTGATGATCCCCATAGTCTTCGTCGCGTCATTGGAACCGTGGCTGAAGGCCATAAAGGCCGCCGAGAACAGTTGTAGCCGCCGAAAATAGCGATTTACCTTGGCCGCGTGCCACCGGTGGAAGAGCCAGGAGACGATGAGCATGACGATGTAACCGCTGATGATTCCGGCAAAAGGGGAAACCACGAGAATGAGAATGATTGTTCCCAGTCCTCCCCAGTTCAAAGCTGGGGAGCCGACGGCGACGATGACCGCCCCAACCACGCCTCCAATGAGAGCGTGAGATGAGCTGCTGGGTATACCAAGCCACCACGTGATCAGGTTCCAGACGATGGCTCCCAGGAGCGCTGCCAGGACGACGATCTGAGTGCCGGCGCGCGGATCGACAATACCTTTTCCGATGGTTGCGGCTACGGCGGTGCCAGTAAAGGCGCCCGCGAAGTTCAACGCAGCCGCCATCAGAATAGCTGTGGCCGGCGAGAGAACCCGGGTGGAGACAACTGTGGCGATAGCGTTGGCGGTATCGTGGAAGCCGTTGATGAAGTCGAACACGAGGGCGACTAGAATGACAACTACAAGCGCAGCTAGCTGGGCGCTAAGCATGCTTCAGAACCGTCTCCTCGACGATGTCGGCAACCTTCTCGCAGGCGTCCATAGCCTCTTCCAGTTGCTCATATATCTCTTTCCACTTCATCGCCGTGAGGGGGTGGACGTTGTTTTCAAAAAGATTGGCAAAACCCTCGCGCCACAGCGAATCGCCTTTGTTCTCCAAAGCGTGGATGGCGATAATATGCTCCGCAGGATCTTTCAACTCCCGCAAGTAAGAGACAACGACCACTACCTCATCCACCGCGGCGACGAGGTTTCTGGCCATCTCGAGGGCATAGGGGGTAGGCTGATCTATCTTGCACAGCACCATTGTTTCGGCCGCGCCCTCGGCGAAGTCCACTATATCGTCCAGAGCTGAGGAGAGAGCTCTGATATCCTCGCGGTCTAAAGGGGTGATGAAAGTTCGGCTGAGCTTCCGGGCGATCTGGTGGGTGATCTCGTCACCCTGGTGTTCGCTCTCGGCTACAAGCTCGAACTTGCGCTGAGGGTCGTCGTAGCGCTCGATCATGTCCAGCAGACGCTTGGCTCCCTCACGCACGTTCTTAGCGCTTCGCTCGAACATATCGAAGAACTCTTCGTCGCGTGGCAATAGCCTCAATCTGACCAACCTAATCCTCCCGCTTACCTAACTCAAACCGATGTCAACGCTGAGCAACGACATCATAGAAAACGGAGGTCAGTTCTTCAATGCCGAGATTCCGCGGTTTCCGTACTGCTTCGCGTAATAGGCGGCGTACTCCCCCGACTTGATCTTCTCCCACCACCACCGGTTTCCGCCATACCACTGTACGGTCTTTTCCAGGGCCTCCCGAAAATCGAACTGAGGCTTCCACCCCAGCTTCTTGAGCTCTGAACAATCCAGAGAGTAGCGGCGATCGTGGCCAGGCCTATCCTTGACATAGGTGATCAAGTCCGCCGGCTTACCCAGCAGCTCCAATATCAGATGGGTGATGGCCAGATTGGTCATCTCGTTCCCGCCGCCAACGTTGTAAACCCTTCCGATCTCGCCGTGGTGAAGCACATAATCGACGGCCGAGCAATGATCGAGGACGTAAACCCAGTCGCGGACGTTCAACCCGTCCCCATATACCGGGAGAGGCTTGTCTTCCAGGGCGTTGGTGATAAAAAGGGGAATCAGCTTCTCGGGGTACTGGTAAGGCCCGAAGTTGTTCGATCCCCGGGTAACCAGGGTGGGGACCCCGTAAGTGACGTGATAGGCCCGCACCATCATCTCACCACCAGCCTTACTGGCGGAATAAGGGCTATTGGGCTCCAGGCGATCGATCTCCGTCGACGAGCCTTTCGCCACCGTCCCATACACTTCGTCTGTGCTCACCTGCAAGAAGCGCGCCACCCGGTGTCGTCTGGCCGCCTCCAGCAAGACATAGACCCCGAACACGTCTGTCATGATGAAGCCGCCGGGCTCATCGATGCTGCGGTCCACATGAGTCTCGGCGGCGAAGTTGACAACGGCGTCACAACCGCTAATGCATTCCTCCACAATGGCACCGTCGCCAATGTCACCGCGAACGAAACTGTAGCGCGGGTCCTCGGCAACGTCCTGGAGGTTATCCAAGTTCCCGGCGTAGGTCAACTTGTCCAAAACCACCACTTCGTACGTCGGGTGCTTCTGCAGAACGTACCGGACGAAGTTGCTGCCGATGAAGCCAGCGCCACCCGTTACAAGCAGTCTTCTCAAAACAGACCTCTCGTCAGGTGCTCAAAAGAATCTAGAGTATCCCAACCTTGCTGTTATCTCCCAGCATCATCTTATAGGCCTTGGGCTTGATGGGAGACTTTGTAATCTCAACGTTGCGCCCGATCAGGCTATCCTCAATCCGTCCTTCGATGTCGATAATTCTGCTGTTCTCCAGAATAATGCTGTGCTCGATCTCGCTGCTGGTAATGGTTACGCCGTAATGGATGGAGGTGAAGGGTCCGATGTAGGAGTTGACAATGCGCGCGTCCGGGCCAATGATGATTGGTCCGCGCAAGCGGCTATTGATAACCTCGGCCGTCTTGTCCAGAATGACCTTTCCATCGACCGTAGAGTTAGCGTCAACGACTCCCTCTATCCTGGACTCAAGGGTGTCAAGGACGAGGCGGTTGACCTCGAGAATGTCCTCCATCTTGCCGGTGTCAACCCACCACCCCTCGACAACGTGGGGATGAACGGAAAGCCCTCGATCGATCAAGAACTGGATGGCGTCAGTGATCTCCAACTCACCTCGCCCCGACGGCTTGATGGAGTTTACCGCTTCGAAGATGTGCCTGTCGAACATATAGATGCCAACGAGGGCCAAATCGCTCTCGGGGTTCTTGGGCTTCTCTACTAGATGGTCCACCCGACCGTTTGAAAGCACCGCCACACCAAAGTTGTGCGGATCGGGCACCTGTTTAAGCAAGATCTGGCAGTTCAGGTCACCGCAGCAGAAAAAATCGACCAGGCCCTTGAGGCTTCCCTGGATGACGTTGTCGCCCAGATACATTATGAAAGGATCCTCTTCCAAGAATCCCTGCGCGACCTTTACCGCGTGAGCTAGCCCTAGTGGCTCGGGTTGCTCGACATAGGTGATTCTTGCGCCCCAGCGGCTTCCGTCGCCGACAGCCGCTTTGATCTCCTCTCTGGTGTCGCCCACGACAATGCCAATGTCGGTGACTCCGGCCTCGACCAGGGACTCGATGGCGTAGAAAAGCACCGGCTTATTGGCCACGGGAACAAGCTGCTTGGCGCTGGTGTAAGTGATAGGGCGTAGTCGTGTCCCCTTACCGCCGCTCAGGATCAACCCTTTCACAACCATCCTCCTGATCGCACTGAGTCCCTCCCCAGACGCGCGCCTGCTGGCAAACCCGAAAGAGGATAACACAAGTTTTCACAGTCCGCAAGATTCCGTGTTCCCTTCCTCACTCAATTGCCACCTCACTTGGCACGGGTGGGGAGCCAATGTAGCACTATTGGGCTATTCTTTTCTCTGGTGAGAAATGATAGAATCGCTCGGCGAGAGTTCCTCGTTTCTGTTAGTCGCTCACTATGGGGAAATGTCTCTAAGGCGCCACTACTGACAGTGGCGGTAGATTCCTTGCTTAATCTCCGTGATTCTACTCACCAATACGAAAACACGCCAGCAACCGCTGGGCGGCAACTGAAGACCCTCACACTGTCCATCATGGCCGTCGCGTGGCTCTTTTTGGTGCTCGTCAGCTATTACGCGGTGCATAAGCCATTTTCGCTGGTCGCAATTGGACAAGCTAGCGTAGGTGTAGCTGAGTTCTACCGGTACGCCACGAACGCCGGTCTGTTCCCTCGCCTCGCCAGTGGCGCGACCAACTCTCTTGCTGACCTGGCCGTCCTGGCGGGACTTTGCATGCTCAGCTTCCTTATCGGATCCCGCGTCATTGGTCTGCTAAGGTTGAAGTGCCGGGATTCGCTGGAAGAGCTTGTCTTCACCTTTGGCCTCGGTATGGCTACCCTCTCCCTCGTCACTCTCGTCCTTGGGTTCGCGGGAGTGTTTTACCCCTGGCTGGCCTATACCGTGTTAGGAACCCTTTTCGTGCTCAACCTTCCATTGGCCTGGGCTTCCTGGAAAGGCTTCTTCTCCCGTTCCGCCACAAAGAAAAGGCCGAACAGCGCCACCGAAAAGCTATTGATCGGGTTCGTCGTGATCACCTTTGTCCTGGCTTTTTTTGCCGCGCGGATGCCACCTACCTCCTGGGATAGCCTGGTCTACCATCTTGCCGCCCCTCGTCTCTTTATCGCGGGTCATGGACTGGTGGCCACTCCTCAAATTGTCCGGAGCAATTTACCTGCCTGTGGGGAGATGCTGTATACGTTGGCACTCCTGCTTCGGGGAGATAGCCTGCCCCAGCTCGTTCACCTTAGTTTTGCCCTTTGGACCGTGCTGGGAATCTATGCCCTCGCGAGACGCTATTTCAGCACAAGAGCGGCGGCAGTCAGCATTGCAGCCCTATGCAGCGTGCCAACCTTCGTAATCCTTTCCACCTGGACCTACGTGGATACCATTCTTTCCTTCTACACTTTTCTGGCCTTTTATGCCTTGCTGAACTACCTTGAGGTACCAGGAGGGTCCACCGAACCGCAGGACAGCCCACAGCGTCATCCTGAGCGGAGCTCTTCATTGCCCTTACGGGCCGCCACCAAGAATGAAATTGGATGGCTTCTACTGGCTGGTGCTTTCGTCGGTGTCTCTGCAGCCGTAAAATACACTGGCGCCGCGAGTTTTCTCGGTATCGGCGCGATCCTAGTCTGGCACACTCACTTTGCTTCAAACCCAGAGACTCCTCTACGCCGCCGAATCTCCGCCCTTGTCGCCAGACTAGCCATTGTGGCCGCAACCTCAGCAGTCGTTGCTCTACCCTGGTATGCCAAGAACGCCATCTTTGCCGGGAATCCCGTTTACCCGTTTGTCTTCGGGGGAGTCAACTGGGACAGTTTTCGCGCCTCCTGGTACGGGTCCCCGGGACAGGCTAAGCCGAGCCTACTCAATCTCCTCCTGGTCCCCTGGGACATGACGGTGCTGGGGACTCAAGGAACGGAGGCCTTCGACGCCACTATTGGACCCCTTTTTCTGATGATCCTGCCTCTAGCCGTTTTCACCTGGCGCCGGCACAAAGCCTTCGGCTACGCCTTGTCGTTCTTCGTGGCCGAGTATCTGTTCTGGCTGGGAACTGGGATCGTTTCAACAGAGATGCTCCAAACTCGCCTGCTATTGCCCGCTTTTGCCCCCTTGAGTCTTGGCGTAGGTTTTGTCCTTGACAGGCTTGGAGCCATTCGCCTTCCGTCCTTCTCTCTCCAACGATTTGTAACCCTGGCTCTTGTTCTTGTTTTGGGTTTGACAGTCCTCGATCAGACTCTACAGGTTCTGGCCTCCGATCCCTTCCCTGTGGCCGTTGGTCTCCAAACCGAAGAGGAATATCTGGCGAAAAGAATGGTCGGTGGCAATGATTATTATCTTACGATGTCCTACCTAAATCAGAACCTGCCACCATCTGCTCGAATCCTTTTCCTGTGGGAAGGGCGCAGCTACTACAGCGAGCTAAACTCGCTTCCAGATAGCATTCTAGACGGGCTGGCCCGGCGCATTCACCGTGATGGCACAGCGACAGGGATAGTGGCAGGCCTGCGAAGAGATAGCATCACTCACGTCCTGGTAAACGAGGCTGGCTTAGGCACCCTGCTTGCCAGCGATCAACGGAAATGGTCCGGTCAGGCCGCTGTCTATCAAGAACTGAAGGCCCTCCTTCGCCCGATTCCGCTACCTGGCCGTGGTTATGCCCTTTACGAGGTGGGCCGCTAAGCGCGGGCAAATCTGGTAATATACCTTTCACTCTTAATAAGAGGACGCACCATTGGCAAACGTCGCAATGGCCGAAGGCAGACCAGCACCCGAGTCAGCAGCGTGGTTCGTCAAGAGACAAACGGCGCTTCCACTCATTTTGGTGGTAGGACTGGGCCTTCGAGTTTTCCAGTTGGGGACTCCCAGCCTATGGTACGATGAAGTTCTCAGCATCCTGATTTCGTCCAAAGATCCTCAAACCATCATCAGCCTGACCGCCAATGACGTTCATCCACCGCTATATTACTGGATCCTGCATTTCTGGCTGGTGTTCGGTCAGTCGGAGTTTGCGGTACGCCTCCTGTCAGTCTTGTTTGGCTGGGCGACGGTGATCGCCGTGTATTTCTTGGCTGAACGGCTCTTTGACACCCGCGTCGGTCTGCTCGCCGCCCTTATCAGCGCTCTGGCCCCTTTCCAGGTGACCTATTCCCAAGAAGCGCGGATGTACACCCTCGTCGCTCTTCTCTCCGTTCTGACCAGTTTCTTCCTGGTCAAGGCCATTGATCTGCCCAGAGCTCCTGCTGAAACGACAAACGCAGACGAATCTTCCATTAAGGCTAACCGAAGAAATAGTTACACATTATTGTGGTGGTTCCTGTTCGCTCTATGCACGACTTTGAATTTCTATACAGCCTACTACGCTTTCTTCACTCTGCTGGCGCAAGACCTTTTCCTGCTGTTCTTGTGGAAACGCTGGAAGAGGCTTGTAGTTAATTGGCTCTGGAGCCACGCCCTTATC
>JAMDCE010000682.1 GCA_023489135.1 Chloroflexota bacterium | reverse complement strand
GTTGTCAGCGCCAACTGACGAATGGAGGCTATATCCGCCACCGTTCTTTCCTGGTTGAACAGGCTGATGGTTGCCTTCACGGTGTCACTCAACTCGCCTGAACGCTTTCGTTGGGGCTGCAGCCTCGGTCCACGAACATTCGAGGCATAAGATGGGCGGGCTCCTGTCTGCGCCACGTACTGAGCGATGCAGTCCAGGAACGCGTCGCCATAATCGAGCAGCCTGCGCTGCCCGACACCTTGAATGCGCAGCAGGTGCTCGCTATCTGCTGGCATCTCTGCCGCCATCTGCTTGAGCGTCGCGTCGTGAAAGATGACGTACGGCGGAAGAGCACGCTCGTCAGCTCCCTGGCTATGTATCTCCATTCCTCTCTTGAGCGGTCCCTGCCGATGCCGTAGGTCGAGAGTTTATCGTGACCGTGGCGGAGGACCCGCTCGCCGCGCGACCCTCGCAGTACGTCGATGAGATGGACGCTGCCAAATCTCTCGCCAGTCCGCAAGGCGCACGAGAGAAACATCTGCGCAGGCACGGTGTAGTCGACCTCCTCTGCCGGGGCGCGACAGACGTCACAACAGGGAAGGGATTGCCCGGCGAGGGGCTCGTCGAAGTACCGTAGTAAGCCACGTCGACGACACACAGTGCTTGTTGCCCAGTCGACCATTTTCTGCAGTTGCTGAACCGCAACTTTCCGCTCTTCGGCAGACGGCTTCTGGTCGATGAAGTGTCGATGCCTGGCCACGTCGCCATAGCTATAAAAGAGGATGCAATCGCTTGGCTCTCCGTCGCGGCCGGCCCTGCCGCTCTCCTGATAGTAGCCTTCGAGCGATTTCGGCAGATCGAAGTGTATCACGAATCTGACGTCAGGCTTGTCGATCCCCATTCCGAAGGCGATGGTCGCAACTATTATCTGTTTATCGTCCTTGATAAACGCCTCTTGCCTTTGCCGGCGATCGTCGCTCTCAAGACCGGCGTGATAGGCCGTGGCGCTAAATCCACAGGATTGAAGCTTCGCTGCCAGGCGCTCCGTTTCGGCACGGGTGTTGCAATACACAATTCCCGATGCCTGCCGGTGCTCGCGTAGATAAGCCACCAATTGCTCGAAGGCGTCTTGTTTCGGCCTAACCTCGTAGAACAGGTTGGGGCGATTGAAGCTTCCCTGGAAGCTTGCAGCCTTCTGCAGGCCAAGCTGAGCCTTGATGTCGTCCTGCACGCGTCGTGTTGCAGTGGCTGTGAAGGCGCCGAGAGTGGTCGATGGAAAGATGCCCCGAAGTCGCTTGAGCTCGCGGTATTCAGGCCGGAAATCGTGGCCCCACTCGGAAATGCAGTGCGCCTCGTCTATGGCGAAGAATGTGAGTCGTACCGACGAGAGCAAATGGAGGAATCCCGCCAACATCAAGCGTTCAGGGGCAACGTAGAGCAGCTTTACCTCGCCTCGGGCCACTGCTGCCTGGCGCTGGCCAATCTCAAATGAATCGAGCGAGCTATTGATAAAGGTAGCGGCCACGCCCAGCGCTCGCAGCCCATCCACCTGATCCTTCATCAACGCAATCAAGGGCGAAACTACTACCGTCAGACCATCGAGCAGCAGGGCTGGCAACTGATAGCAGAGCGATTTCCCACCACCTGTAGGCATAAGGACAAAGACATCCTGTCCCTGCAGAATCGATCGCACGATCTCCGCCTGGAGTGGTCGAAAAGAGGTATAGCCGAAAGTCGATCTAAGGGTCGCCAGGGTCTGAGCATCAGTCACGAGGTTCTTTGTCATCGTTGCTAGATTATATTCCTCGAATAGTTTTGTTGCAACCGCTCGCCAGCCACCTGATTCAAACTTGAAACCGCTGTGTTCTATTTTTGGTATTAAGTTCTGGAGAAAAGTGCCGATAATAATGGTAGGGAGATCCAGGTCTCCATTTGTGTGATATCCACTGATGGTCGTTAGACAGGAGACGTTTCTCAGGATGAAGTTCGCATCCACAACCGATCTACAAATCGTCCACCTGAACGCAAAGGCGCTGCAAGGTTGTGCTTATTGCAGACCACGATGTCGACCATCCGCCTGCGGGACACTATGGTACTTTTAGGCTAGTAACAAAGTTTCATTGACTTAGTATAAACGTGTATTACACTAGATTCAATGTTGGGTTGGGAGGACGTGGGGGAGTTTCGCTACACCTAGGTTTTCGCCAATTCTGGCGAGAAAGGACGGAAGCTGTGAGACTTGAGAAGTGGTTCAAACCATTTGTCATCGTCCTCGTCGCCGCCTCATTACTTCTTGGTCCACTGGCCATCCTGCCGATGCAGAGCCAAGCAGCCAGTCCAGAGAAGATCTCCCCTGACCTGCGGGCTCTGGTTGCATCGAACGCTTCTGATCTCGTTCCCGTAATCGTGCAGATGAATACGGCTAGCTCTGCCTCCACGTTGGCAGTGGATGTTAAGCCCGAGCTCAAGGCTAAGGGGAAGATTCGGAAGCAAGGTGGGGTCCCTGCAAAGAGCCTTGGAATCGTTGAAGGAGCTAGTGGGCTGATTAGCGTTAGCCGCCTCGCGGCGTTGAGCGCCGATCCTGACGTTCGGTACATATCGCGGGACGTTGCTCTTAGGCCCACAGGGAGCCCGTATAGCGGCGATATGGTCGATTACGCGCGGGCCCTGAAGGCGCAGGATGTATGGGAAAAAGGCATTTCTGGTTCAGGAGTAACAGTAGCAGTACTCGATTCGGGCGTGGTGCCATCGCAACACGGAATAGACAAGAAGCGCATTCTTGCCTCCGTCGATCTTGTGGCAGGCTCGCAGAACTACCAGGACCCTGGTGGGCATGGCACTCACGTGGCAGGTATTATTGCTGGACAGGATGCTGATTGGAGCGGTGTTGCTCCTCAAGCAAACATCGTCTCGGTGCGAGTTATCGGCGATACCGGTTCCGCTCGCATGTCCACGGTTATCCAGGGAATTCAATGGGCCGTACAGAACCGCAAGAAATATGGAATCCGTGTCATTAACCTTTCCCTTGGAGCCCCGGCAAATACGTCGTATACGATGGACCCTCTGTCCGCAGCCGTAGAGTTGGCCTGGCACGCAGGCATCGTTGTGGTTTCGTCGGCAGGTAATGCGGGGCCGAATGCAAGGACGATCTCGACTCCTGGCCACGATCCTTACGTTGTGACAGTCGGCGCCACTGATATGAATGCTACCGTTTCACGGGATGACGACACTCTAACGCCGTTCTCATCTCGCGGGCCTACTTTGGACGGCCTGACCAAGCCAGACGTGGTGGCACCAGGGCGCAAAATGGTTTCGACACGAGTCGCCGGAAGTTACCTGGACACACTCTATCCTGATAGAGTCGTCAATAAAGACTATTTCCGCCTCACCGGCACCTCCCAGGCCGCTGCCGCAGTATCAGGCGTAGCTGCTCTAGTGCTTAGCGCAAACCCTGGTCTGACCCCAGACCAGGTGAAGCAACAGTTGATGGCTTCGGCTAGCAAATTGAATGGCTATGATGCAAATGCAGTTGGCGCTGGATACGTCGACGCTGCTCGTGCAGTTAACTTGTCACCTACGATCGGCAATCAAATGGCCCGACCTGCCGACGCGTTTGCCGCGCTTGTGTTTCCTCTGATAAAAGGCAAGTCGAATTTAGTGTGGAAGGATCTGACATACCACGGCGGGGTTGATTCTCGGGGGATTCCGTGGTCCAACATCACGTGGGATAACGTCGCCTGGGACAATGTGACGTGGGATAACGTCGCCTGGGATAACGTCGCCTGGGACAATGTGGCGTGGGATAACGTGGCCTGGGACAATGTAGCCTGGGATAACGTCGCCTGGGATAACGTCGCGTGGGATAACGTGGCTTGGGACAACGTCGCTTGGGATTCTGCTGGTCGACTTGACTAAATCAGATAAGTTGGGTCGGTAGCTACCGCTCGGCACGGGGGTTGTGAGGTGGTGAACGGCGCAGCCAGGTACTATATTGTGGTCTCAGCCCTGGGAGGATTGGTTGGGGTTGCCTACGCGGCGTCCAACCTTCCTTATTCCTTGGACATTGGCACTTTAATCCTTCTGCTAATCCTCGGTGGGGTGGCCCAGGCTGCCCCAGTCTCCTTGTTCTCTGGTAGCAGCATTTCCATCGCCTCTGCCGTATCCTTCATCTCACTCCTGCTTTTTGGTCCAGCTGGTGGCATTCTTGTGAACCTCAGCGCCGCAGCTGTTCACGCCTTCTACCCCAAACGGCGTGAATGGTACAAGATAGTCTTCAACACCAGTGTGTTCACCATTTCTGCAGGAGTTGCGGGGGCGACTTATGCGCTCACAGGAGGTGTCTGGCCTGCGCGTGATCTTACGGCAGCCATACCAACAGGTGCCGCGGCCATTGTGTACTTCGCCATAAACACTGGCATGATCACTCTTGTTGTTAGTCTAACCGCAGGAGGGGACTTCAGGACGGTTTTCAACGAGAGTCATCGATGGCTGATCCTGCATCACTTGATGGCGGTGACGATGGGCTTAATGGCGGCTCTTGGCTATCAGTCGATGGGATGGCCGGGTCTGCTTGCGTTTTCACTGCCGCTACTGATGCCCTGGGCCTCAATCCGAATGAGCGTAGCTCAAACGAAGACAGTTCTCGCTCGTGACGCTGATCTGATTGAAGTTAACGAGAAGCTCGCGGATGCTAACTCGAACCTGCGGCGGCGCATCGACGAGATGGATGCCCTTTATCACATTGGGCTGGTACTGAACAGGTCTCTCGACCTCGACGAGGTCCTTGCTTGCATTGTTAACAGTGTAGGAGACCTGACGCAAGCGCACGGCGTTGCCATATTCCTGTATGACAAAAAGCGTAAGAGCCTCAGCCTGGCGAGCCAGATAGGGTTGAGCGATGCTTACCTGCAGTATCCCGAGATATCGCTGGATGGTCCTGCAACACGAGCGATCTCTGGCAGGCGTCGCTTTGTGGTCGACGGAGACCCTGTAAACCTGGACCTGTTGAGCCCATCCGCAGCAAGAGAGGGCGTAATTGCCGCAGCTTGCCTCCCTTTAGCTGTCGGCGACGACGTAGTCGGAGCTCTAGACATAACTTTCAAGGAGCCGCATACTTTCTCCGATAACGAGTTGACAGTGCTCGAAACCTTCGCAGAGCTTGCTGCAGCTGGTATTCATAGCGCCCAACTCCATGAGCAGGTTCACAGTAACTATCTCAGCACCATAGCTGCGCTGGTGGCGACGGTCGAGGCCAAGGATCCGTATACGAAGGGCCATTCTGAGGCGGTTAGAGACCTGGCAATGACGATAGGTTTGCAGATGGCATTATCAGATGATGATCTCAAGACGCTGGAACTCGCCGCGCTCTTTCACGACATAGGTAAGATTGGTATTCCTGAGAATGTCCTGGGCAAAAACGGTCCACTGACAGCAGACGAGTGGCAGCTTGTGAAGCGCCACCCTGTGCTGGCCGAGAACATTTTGAAGCAAGTTCCCAAGCTTGCCGAAACCATTCCTATTGTCCGGTCACACCATGAGCGCTTTGACGGCAAGGGTTACCCCGATGAACTCAGCGCTACTATTCCCAAATTAGCAGCCATAATCGCGGTCGCCGACGCCTACGACGCTATGACTTCTGACAGGCCTTATCGAAAGGCAATGACCAAGGAGTACGCAGTGGCTCAAGTTAGGGCAGGGTCGGGAAGTCAGTTCGACCCCGCGGTCGTGGACGCATTCCTCAAAGCCATCGAGCCTCAGACAAGAATCGAACCTCAGCCGATTCCTTCAGAAATGGTCTTTCCCAGGGTTCAGCTTGGCACCACATCGTCGATGTTGGGACCACGCGACAAGCAGATGATGAATCTGACCTCAGGCGCAAGCGCTTGAAACAGCCCCACGCCGATGCATTATAGATGTGATGATGCACGGTGCATGAGAAATCGATTGATGCCAGAATAGTTCTTATGCTCTATTCCGGCTCTATTGCGTTGTGACCGGCACGCGGTCTAGGGTAGCACAATAGACCCCGAGTAGACCCGGGCACGGCCGGAGAATAGACCCATTATAGACCTCAAAATGAAGCTCTTGAACGATTGTTACCTCCTGGCAGCGGATGTACGATGGCATTGAAAGGAAGGGGATAGCAAATCAAGCGCAAAGGAGGTAACAACCATGAACCCCATCGGAATTGCAATGGCCTTCCTGGTGCTCTGGATGATGATTGGCCTTGGGATTTTCTTGATCACGACAGCGGCAGTGAGGCTGACTAGAGGTACAGCCCGCGTGGGCGCAGTTGCTCAGGTGGCGGTAGCTGGTCAGACGAGGGTAATGACGGAAACCATTATCAACGTCGTGATGCTCGTCGCTGGATTGGGCCTGGCCTTCGTCGGCGGGAACGGCGTCTACACGGTGATCTATCGGTAAACCTTGCCTGCCAGGCGCCCTTCCCAGGAAGGGCCTTCGAGAGGTCGGGGCAAGAGGTAAATAGTGGCTCAATGCAGTTCTTAACGGCCAACTCTGAGAGAGTTGGCCGTTAATCGTTACCGAGGAGATTTATCGTGTTCCTGCCGACGAACCTGCCTCTGCAGGTTTCCTCCCACTGAGAAACTCAAGCGCCTTCGCTACTGCCATCTCAGCCGAGTTCATCACGTCGCCTGTGCCTACGCCACGGTAAGACGCACCGCACAAATACAGACCTGGATGCTCGGCCAGCCTGGAATCGATAGCATCCAATCGATCTAGATGTCCCAGCGTATACTGGGGCATACCCTTGATCCAGCGGAATACTTGCGAGAACTCTGGCTCGGCGCCCAGGCTCATTATCTGGCGTAGCTCCTCGCGCACCATTTGAATCATTTCGGCATCGTCCAGTTCCACTAACGACTGATTATGTGCGCCGCCGACAAATACACGCAGCAGGATGGGACCTTCAGGTGCCCGACCAGGC
>JAMDCE010000200.1 GCA_023489135.1 Chloroflexota bacterium | reverse complement strand
AAAACCCAGCCAATCGAGAGTGGCCGGGTTCACTTCTAGCTCCCCGGAGTCAAAGTGACCATATAAGGCTCCGGTTCGTCGCATCCACAGTCGGTCATCTGCCCCCCTCCCTGTGGGCGAGACAACAGTTTTCAATTGTAAAAGGCAGAGTTTCGGCGATTTCCAGGTGGCCCACCGCTTCAGCGCCTTTAGCTGTTCCCAGCTTTGACGCTAGCGGAGCAACCTTCTGGTACTATAGTACCAGCAAGTACCGGCCTTGTCAATACCTTTTTCCATCGAAGTTGACCAGTTTAGGCACCTCGAAGGAAAAAGCGCCCGCCCAGAGCGGTACGAAAGCACTTTTGGGCACGTGAGAGGAGAACAGTGATCATCGACGAAGAAGAGTTCAGCGTCGCCGAAGCGTCCCCGGCGGCTACGAGGCCCGTCCGCCCGGCGCTGGCCTCCTGGCTGGCTGGAGCGGCCCAGTGGCTGACCGGGCACGAGCTCTGGCTCCTGGCCGTCGCCAGCCCGTTCTTGCTCTTCCCCAACCGCTGGACCCCGCTGGCCTTCTCCCTGATTCCCCTGACCTGGATCTGCCGCCGCATCGCCTCGGGCCGTTTCACCCTGCGCACGGCTATGGATGCACCGATTGTCATCCTCGTGGTTATGTCGCTGGTGGGCTATGCGGTCTCGGCCGATGCGGCGATGAGCGGGGCGAAGGTATGGGGAATGGTCCTCCAGGCGGCCGTATTCTACGGAATGGTCAACGGGGTGCGGACCCAACGGGGCATCCTGCGAGCAGCCGGCGCGCTGCTGGTGGCGACTATTGCGCTGGCCGTGGTGAGCCTGGTGGGCGCCGATTGGTCGGCCGTCCGCCTGGTGAATCTGCCGGTGGTCTACGACCACCTCCCGCGCCTTATCCAAAATATTCCCGGCAGTGGCGTGCCCCGGACCAGCGAGCTTTTCAATCCCCGGGAGGTGGGGGCGACGATGGGCCTGCTGCTACCGCTCCCCATCGCCCTTTTGACGCTGGGGCGGCAGCGCAGGCTGAGACTGCTCTCCATCGCCGCCCTGGTGGTGGGCTTCATCATTCTCCTCCTGGCCCAGTCCCTCCAGGCCTTTCTGGGGGTGGCTATGGCCCTGCTGCTCATCGCCGCCTGGCGCAACCGCTGGTTCCTGGTGGCGCTACCGGCCTTTCTAGTGGCCCTGGGAGCTGGATTGCTGGTCTACGGTCCGCAGCGCGCCGCCGATACGCTGCTTTCGCCGGATCACCTCCTGGGCATCGGGGTGGTCCTGCGGCTGGACATCTGGAGCCGGGCGCTGGCAATGGTGCGGGATATGCCTTACACCGGGATCGGTCTCAACACCTTCCCCCTCATCCAGACCAATTTCTACCCGGGCTATCTCCTGGGTGCCGAGCCGCATGCCCACAACCTGTTTCTGCAAACGGCGGTGGATCTGGGCTTGCCCGGCCTGGCCGGCCTCCTGGGGCTTCTGCTAGCTTTTGGCTTCACCATAGCCCGCGCTCATCGCGCCACGACGGATCAGGACCGGCGCGCCATCCTCATCGGGCTGGCCGGGGGAGTCCTGGCCTACGGCGGCAACGGCCTGGTGGATACGGTGACCCTGGGGGCCAAGCCCCTGGCGGTACTGTGGTTGGGATTGGGACTAGCCGCGGCGTGTCTGATCGTTTCTCGACGAGAGAGTTTGCAGGCTGGAAAGTTGGAAGGTTTGAAAGTTGAGACCCCGGAACCTGCCAACCTTCAAACCTTCAACCTGCCAACTGAAAAAGATGCCAAGGACAATTCCGAAATAGATCAGAAACCAGCAGTGGCGAGGAAGAGGCCGGTTGGGCTCGCCCTGCGTCCGAGTCTGGTCGTGCTGGTGCCGCTGGCTCTGCTGGCGGTGCTAATGCTGAACGCCGTCGTGGCGCCGGCGGACCCGCCCCTCAACCTGGGATCCATTCGCGCCCATAAGATGGCGCTGGCGGCCCGGTCGGGCGAACCGGCTCCGGCCCAGGCCTGGTCCACCCCGGAGCAAGACCTGCAGGAAGCTCTGTCGCGCCGGCCGGGCGATCCCCAGACCTACGGTCTCCTGGGAATCCTCTTCGCCTGGCAGGGGAATTACCCCGCCGCCATCCAGGCCCTGGAGCTAAGGGCCGCCCTGGACGCCCAGGACCCCATGGGCCGCTACGCCCCCTTCGAGGCCCTACGCCGGTCCCTGCGGGGGGAGCAAGACTCCGACCGGTGGGACGACACCCTGCGAGTCTATTCCCAGTGGGCCACCCGCTTCCCCGACCGGGCCGAGACCTACGCCCAGATCGCTGTGGTGTGGGACCGCTTCAAGGGCGACCCCGGCCAGGCCGCCGCGGTGCTGCGGTCGGGGCTGGAGAAACGGGCCGGACCGCAAGGGCTGCTGACCTACTATTTAGCCCAGGTGGAGAAGTAGATGTGAGGAATCGCGAATCTCGTCCTTCAAAGAAGGATGCGAATTGCGGATCTGGGGGAGATAGCGGTAAGGCCGTGGGTCGGGGGCTTATCCTCCGACATCTAGCAGTCTGAGACCGGTATCCAGCGCAGCCACGACGGGCACGAAGAGACGTGATAATGAAGGGCCCTAACCTTTCAACGCTCCAACGTTCAAACGTTCTAACGCTCGGGCCGCACAATCTTCGGGACCCGGCCAGGAGACGAACGGCGCCACAAAACAACCGGGAAGACGAACCATACCGTAAGAAGAAAACCAACTACTTCAGGCACGTAATAGTGCGGGATGGCTAGTTCTCCGATCCACCCTCGGAACCAATCTGGAATACTGGAAGGCCGGCTGATGGGGAATCTCCAGCCATATGAAGGCCACCAGAGAATGCCAGGCATCCGCCACATTTCACCGAGGATGAAGTGCGCCGCCACGCCGTAGAAGAGCAGGAATCCTAGAATAGTGTGCCTTGTCCAGAACAGGAGAACAGCGGCGAGCAGCACCGCCACGGCAAATACCAGGGTATGCCCGATCGTCCAACCGCTGCCGAAGAAGCTCCCCGAGAAGATCAGGCCGAGAGGCTTGTGATGATATCTGGGAGCAGGGAGCCCAGTAGAAGGACCATATCCATGTCCGTGGTGCTCCCATCGACGCCAAGCGCTTGGCGAGCTGCTGTGACATAGAAATCGATGGCTTCACGGTGACAAGCGGAGAGAGTGACAAGTCCTTCGAGGCTGTCATCAGTTCCGCGCGCTGGCTGCTCTCAAGGAAAGCGGCTCTGGCCAACTCCGTAACCCCGAGAGTGATGCCGGTATGGGCAAAGAGAAACATATATCGTGACCTCCGCTCCACTCCGGATACTGATAGTAGCCAGTTTGTCCACCATTCTCGCTTTCGTCAGCGACGGCGAATCTCCTTGAGCAGGATAACCCGCAACAGACCATCTTGAGCAACTCCTCAGCCTCCCGTAAGCCGACTGCCACAAGTCTCGCTTACAAGATAGGATACTCAGGCGGTCAACTTTTTCGTTATCGTTAGCCTTCTAACTGGTCAACTTCTAGGTTGGCGAAAACAGAATCAAAGGGGTGTGGAGCGTAAACGGCGGCGTGGCCGTTCATTGGAGGGAGGCGGAAACCCCTGGCGCTCTGTGGGGGAAGGCCTTCTTTAGAAGACGCCAAGGTCTCGTAGCGAAGGCACGCCATGCGAGCTGAAGCGAAGAGACGATGGCACCGCTGGGAGAGTTGAGTACCTTCCACACGAAAAACAACCCACCGACGTATTCGCATCGATGGGTTGAGTCAGTATGCGAACTATTCGATTTTAGTGAGAGTAGTACGCACCGTATCCTGTCGGTCCACCATGAGCGAACCACATATGTCCTGGACCAACGTTAGGATCTACACCCTGATCCATTATCACTGCGAACTCACCCCAAATTCCATACGCACCATCAGGAATTAAGCTTGGATCAGCGGCGTAGTCACCGACCCAAACAATTTTATAATGCCAAACTTCTCCTGATCCACCATTTTTACCGTTCCATTCGTTGTTCGTCCATGCGTTGTATGGTGGAAGCGACCAATTTTCAGCGTTTCCACGATCCCACTCTGCATTCCACTTCATGACTAGTTTATCTGGGGCGTATATTCCCAGATAATTAGCCGGCAAACCCTTAGCCAAAGACCAACTTTCACCTGTGCCATTAAAAAGGCGAGCGGTATTATTGTATCCGTACTGATCGAATCCACCTGCTGCAAAAGCTGGAACTCCAACGAACAGAAGGAGGCCCACTACCATCAATGCTGTCATTAATTTCTTCATGTTTCTCACCTCTCCTTTTTAGGATTCAATGCGGCCGACAGACATTTCGCATGCATTTGCCGGATTACTGTGCTGTCCACGGAGCTTAAGCCAGGACATCTGAGCGGCAAAGCATGCGCGCTCCTTAGATTGCTGAGGCGTCACCTCCTTTGGGTGGTCTGGTCCGAATCACAGGAGAACCCGCTTGGGGATGGGCAACCTGGGGAATATTTAGTGTGTATCGTTTATTGAAGCCCTACTTGGACCTGAATCACTAATCCCTATTTTCTCATACACTGGCTGTTACGATGAAAGCCCATATTGTCATTGTATCATTTCTCTCCAGTGACACGTATGGTCTATAACAATTAGTGCCACGTCAATAAGTGTGAAAAGACGGCCAGATTACGGACCCGGGATCAACGCTTCCCTAATGTATGGAAATTCGAATGGTTCGCTACGGTCTACCGGAATGGTTTGAGCGTTGGATAAGAAAGGCCAGCGGCAATTAGGCTGGGCCTGCGTCGAGCACCAGGTTAACTGCAGACACACCGGGGTGAATTCGGCTTCCGACAAGCTTGCTCGCCAACAGGCTGGGACAAGCAAATAGTGTAGCAACTACGCTAAATCCTAGCACGTCAAGCGGTCGGAGTCAAGACCCAATAGGGCCACTTTTATGACCCAATAAGGCCATTTTTCTGACCCTAAAGGGCCACTTGACCAGCGATAGCTCGGCGAGATCACTAGGTTAGACCGGTCAACTGCAAATAGCCTGTACAGCGATGGCTAGCCAACCCGCGGGAAAGATGCGGCGACCCCGGCGCACCTAGATCAGCTCCTGGCCTGACGCGGAGAATGGGAAGGTCAAGGAGCGAGTGGTCCGCCATCGCCTAGGGGAGGGTTGGGCCGCGCCTGTAAGATGCTCTCACGTTGCCATAGAGAGCACCCGTGTCTAATCGAAGTCTAACCATCTCAGGCATAACACAATCTACCAGAACTTAGGAGCCAACTACTTCGAGGAGCGAGATCGCGACGCGGGACAAAAAAAGCGACCGGCGTGGGTATTGACATGACCTAGCGTTTGTGTTAGCATTTGCTTTGTTAACATCACGCGATGATCCGTTTCAGCCTGTCGGCAATCGATCTCCTTCCTTCCTTTCCTTGCCCGACCTCCACACAACAAATCCATACAGATTGGTGCCCGCCAACCGCTGCTAGTACCAGCCTTTACCTTGGGCGCGTATATGGCGAGAGAGTACCTGACCCAAGCGAACAATTAGGCAGGCAATCGCTGGCAGGGTGATCGGTTCGCCCTAGCGAATTGAACGGTCAAGAGTGCGCGAGGCTGAAGCCGTGTTAGCCGCCCTCGTTCGGAGTGACCCGGCCGGCTTAGGCACCAGTCCGCCCTGCTCTTCCCGGGACAATCAGGTGCGCTCGCAAACCCTGTTTTCCAGGCCCGCTTCTCCGCGGTGAATCGTCTGAGTCGTCGTCTCCTTCACAAGCAGGAAGGGAAGATATCTGCAAGCGCTTCCCTTCACGTTCGCTGGTTGCACCGGTCGTGAAACGGCAACCTGCTTGATGGCCCACCCATGAGTCCGACGCCGGAGAATTCGGCGTAACAATTATTACTTGCTCTGGGACATAGGCTGTCTGCTACCCGTGAATCACCCGCGAAAGATTCATAGCAGTAACCGAGACTTAGAGGCTCAAGCGAAAAGAGGGCGTCGAAAGGGCGGTAGCGTGGCCTTGCCCCTTGACCTTGGCATCTTGACCCTCTCCAACCAAATCCGGCCCACCGCGGCCCGCCCTGATCCCACCTAGGAGGATACCAATGGAACAATCAGTGGACCTGCGTCAATACGTCTCCGCTGTCCGAAAATGGCTCTGGCTGGTGGTCGTGGTCGCTCTCCTGGGAGGCGGAGCCAGCTACTTCGTCAGCCAGCAGATGCCTAAGGTCTACCAGGCCTCGACCACCCTGCTGGTCCAGCAGGCCTCGCCCACCCAGGGCACCCAGTATAACGACATTTTGACCTCGGACAGGCTGGCGCAGACCTACAGTCAGTTGCTGACCAAGCGGCCTGTGCTGGAGGGGGTCATCGCTAGTCTGAAGCTCTCCACTTCACCGGAGCAACTGGCGGGGCAGCTCAGCGTCAAGCTCATCCAGAATACTCAGTTGATCCAGGTGACCGCCAGCAATGGCGATCCGGCGCTGGCCAGGCGGGTGGCCGACGAGGTGGCCGCGGTGTTTATCAAGCAAAACAAGGACGCCCAGCTCGGCACCCTGGCCAACTCCCAGCAGGAGTTGGCCAACCAGATCGACCGGCTAAAGAACAACATCGCCACCACTCAGGCGGAGATCGACCGGCTCAAAGCCACCAGCAGTCCGGACACCACCATAAGCCGGTTGCAGAGCGATCTCGGCCAGTACCAGTTGACCTATTCCAGCCTTAGATTCTCTACCTCCGTCGGGAGCATAGCTTTGCTCAGGTCCGGCTGGTCCTGCAACAGCAAATTGGTGAAGCCATACCCATTAGAGGCGCCAAAAGCCTTGTGCAGAGCCGGTCGACGAAGGTCCGAATCGACCAGTATCACTTTCTTCCCAGCCTGCGCCATTACGATGCCCAGGTTAGCGGCGGTGGTCGTCTTTCCCTCACCCGGCTGCGCGCTGGTGACCAGGAGCGTGCTCACGGG
>JAMDCE010000686.1 GCA_023489135.1 Chloroflexota bacterium | reverse complement strand
GGATGCAGGCGGTGTGGGTGGTGGCGGGGACCGTGGCCACCATTGGACTCGGCGTGTTCATCGTGAGGGGCCGCGCGGTGACTGTTTTGAGACGGGCTCGATGAAGCTCCTGTGATGTCTAATGGCTGTTCAAGAACTCCATTATTCCGTTGGTGATTGCCGCTCCGGTGTCTTCTGTCCGGTCGATAAGGATACGGCGGTCAGCGTCATTGGACAGGAAGCCAGTCTCGATGAGCACCATAGGCGTGGACGACTCAACATCGTAATAGCCGTAGTAGTACTGGCTGTTGGGAGTCCCACGATAGACGTAGGGTATATCGCTCGCCGAGCGATACTCCTTCACGATAGCATTGGAGAGCTGCGCCTCAAGTCCGGCAACTCGTGATTGGGCCGGGCGGTCGACAAAGAATCCCCTCCTGCTGGATGGGCCACCGTCCGCGTGAATCGCTACCACCGCATCGGCTTTGTATCCCTTGGGGATCACAGTTGGCAGAAGGTCGACTCGAACCCCACGCACGCTGAGATGTCGGGCAACCGATTTCGCCGTGATCAGGTTCATCTCGGCCTCGCCAAGGCCGCCGCCGCTAGACCCGGGGGAAGCGTTGAACGGGTAGGAGGCCTCTTCGCGACGCCAATGGCCAACCTGGAGGCCCACCTTATGGGCATAGATCGGCTCGGTCTTTACAAAGTCACCGAACATCCATCCAGTCTTCCCATCACTGTCGCCCACGTAGTACCACATCGTCCCATCCGGAGCCCAACTGCGGGCATAGATCTCGACGGGTGTTTCTGGCCCGAAGACATCCACAATCGGCCCCCACATGTCGGCCCGGAGCCTCAACGTGTCAGTGGTTACACCTTCGCGGGCAGCAAATACAGTGACAGGAAAGATAACGGAGAGGACTAAGATCAGCAGAAATGGACGCCAGATTCCCCACATTCTCCACACCATCCATACCCCACCACAGCGGTTACTGGCTCCTGACCCCGATGCTTCCCGCAAACCAGGAAGCACCGGGACTCGTGCCAACTCGGCGTGTTACTCCCAAGGGTTGCTCGTGCACGAGGCAAGCATGACGGGGAGATGAAGGCGAGCTTAACGAGAGTTGCGGCCATAATTGGCACTCAGGATACCGCATCCTAGCACGGCAGGATCGTCTCGGTCAACAGGACTTTTGTACTACCTGCTCGCTTGGAAGGTTTGCTGTGAAGGGACCCGACCAGGCGGAATATAGGGTGTATCCAAGGGCGTTTGGTATAATAGCGTAGAATGTGCAAATGGGGCTAGGTGAGCAGGCAGCCAGCATCACTGGGTCACTACGGACCGTTCCAGGGCTGAAGCGTTGGCCAAGAGCCGTTCCAGCAGGATGAATCGGGCGGCCGTGTAGGAAGTGGGGTCGCCGAGACCGACCCTGAGGCCGGGAAGGTATACACCGGAGAAACCTCCATCGGCTCTCTGCAGCGGCAGCCAGCGCTGTTCTACCCTTCGGGCCTCCTCAATGTTGCCGATAGTGACATTGGCTATGGCCCAATCGAACGTCTGAGCAGGGGCGATCGATTGGGACGTCGCCCACCAGCGCAACCGGCTCCAGAGGGATTTGGCCGTGTTCAACTGCCAGTCCCAGTTCCGCACGCCGTCCGGGGAGACGAGGTGCGCATCCTTGAGACTGACGAACTCCTCGCGCGCTTGTTCCGGGGTTGCGAGGCCCCAGATGCTCAGGGCGTAGTAGTCGAAAGCCATCCCCTGGTTGATGTCGTTTCCGTTTTGCAGGGCAGCCAGCCCTTTTGCCGCGTGTTCTGCTGCAAGGTCTGCGTCCTCCACACGCGCGGTTGCCCTGAGCATATCGCTGGCCAGTCGCAGCCCAAGCACCATCCGAGTGCCCTCTTCGTTGAAAGAGACCTGGTAATCGGGTCTATGATTGAAGCGGCCATCATCTCGCTGAACCACGTCACTCGTAAGATAGTGCACAGCCATAGCGACGTCATCGATTACCATGGTCCCATCTATGGAGTGACGCAAATACGCTGGGTCCTCCTGGTACACCGCGTAGACGGCAATAAGCGCCATGCCGACACCTTCGCCTCGACCCCGCGTGAGATCCCGACGCGGCTCTCCATTTCGTCGAAAGTGATCGTACCAACTCCCAGCGTAGTCCACGGATCGTGACGTTTTGTCTATAGTCACAGTCCTCCTACGATCAGGACTGTTCGGCGTGGTCATGTGGGCGAGAAGCCAATCCATAGCCTTCTTGGCTTCCTTGACGTGACCGACCTTGGAGAGCGCGATTGCGGAGTGTGCCACGTCCATATGGACTATGTCGTCGCTGTTTTCGCTTGTAAGAATGTAGCTTCCCTCTGGCTGAAGATGAAGTATGAATCGCACAGCCTTTTCGACCGCCACCTGATTCGGCATCTTGGAGAACTCTAGAGAGGCGACGGAGTACAGGGGCGTGGTGGCTTTGCCGATGAAGTCTGTGGTTTGTGGTCGATCAATCTGATACACACCTGTCTGGAGTGGGGATACCACGTAGCGCGTGAAGGAGAAGCTGCCTACGAGAAAAGCCGCCACCAGGAAAAACACGGGCTGCCGGGTAGTCCCAATACATGTGGAGAGTAGCCACTGCCAGGCGCCAGTTGGCCTGGCAGCTGGCGCACGAGGTCCCTGCTCCGGGTGTTGCTCGCAGTTCGGTGCTGCACCCACACCGCCTCCTCACCACGCCTCGATACGCCGACGACAACTAGCCTGAAGGTACTGCTTGTGCTGGGATCTCGCGTATTTTAGCTTACCCGAGGGTTGTGGGTCAAGGACCTAGTCGAAGGTCATTCTCTGCCTTATTGGCGTCGGCGCCTGATACTGCGGCAATTGTCCGGCGAGCCCAGGTTCGTACGTCCTCGTCATTTGACAGAGCAAGGACTTCGCGAAGATCGGGTATGGTCTCCTCGCCTCGACCGAGGATTCGAAGGATTGATGCGCGGCCGACGTAGGATTCGGCGTCGTACTTGTCCAGCCAAATGGCGGTGTTGTAGAGTGACAGCGCTTCCTGGAAGTGGCCGAGCGTTGCGTGCATTCCTGCCAGTTCGCGATAGAGGACGGCCGAGTAAGGGGAAATTGCTAAGGCTTGCTGCTCGCTGGCAATGGCTTCGTTGATGAGCCCGAGTTCGTGGTACGTCTCGGCCCTAGACCTGTAAGCCCGAGGGTCAGGAGGGTCCAGGCTGATGGCGTGGGCGAAGTCTTTCAGTGCCAATCCAGAACTCTGGATTTGCCGATAGGCGCTTCCTCGTGCCAGCAGCAGATCCAGGTCGTCGCCTTCAGCAGCTAGGATTCTCGACATATCCTCAATGGCCTCATCAATTCTTCCTGTGTGCAGATAGGCCAGAAATCTTATCCGGTAGGCATCCATATAATCGGGCTGTTCCTCGATGGCACGGCTCAGGCTTTGGATAGCTTCCTGATACTGATTGTTGTTAAAGTGCTGCATGCCCGCCCAGTAGTGATCGACCCAGTCTAGAGATTGCTCCGAAAACTCCTCCTCCGATATCTCCGCTATCTCGGCTTTGCTCTGAGCCTGTGCCTTAATGCCCACGAATCCTACCAGGAGAACGACGGCCAGCGTAGCCAAAGTGCCTGCGGCAATCTTCAGGCGGGTGCGCGACTTCGAACCCACAGGGCGAGTGCTTCGGCCGTGGAGACGAGAGATGGCCAGCCAGGCAGCCACGAGTATCACTGGTATGCCAAATATGGCCAGAGAACGATACTCGTACGCGGCATCCATATATGGTACAAGCGGGATGTCCAGCTGAGCGTGCAATCCGAGAGTAGTAAGGCTGAATGCGACCATGAGTGCCGTGACTCTCGTATGAGGAACGAGAGCCGCCAAAGGAAGAGCCCATACCAGATACCATGGCCAGAACCAGGTCTGGAGAAGCCAGTAGGAGGCGAACAGGGCAGCTGCCGAAGAGTAAATCAGGCTGCTGTATGTCGTTGTCCTTCTTGCCAGTAGTAGTAGCAGGAGAAGAAACAAAGCGCTACTGGTCACACGAAGAATGAGGTTCGCTCGCTCGAAGTTGGTTCCGCTACTTGACGTCTGCGCCAGGATGCTGGCAGCACCTGCGTCACTCGCGAAACTCGGAGCGGGTGCTGGTGCGGTCGCTGCCTCTCTAACGTAGCCAAACTGATCCAGTCCGGGCGCGTAGACGTGAAGCCATGGTCCCTGCCTGGGAGCGACAACCATCAATGAAGAGGATGTTGGCAGGATAACAGTGGTAGAATTGGAGGCATCGGGTCGTGACCACAAAGCCGTCGCTCTGTTTGTCGTTACCCACCAGGCTCTATATCTCAAGGGCAAGCTGGCTGCCTCCCGCGAGTCTCCTAGCACAACGCGAATCTCGCGGAACACCAATTCGAGCGGAGAATTGATGTAGTTCGACGGATTTGTCCCAAAACTAGCTATCTGGAAGGTTGCTGCTCCACGGTACACGGGAATATACGCGATGGTGAGAAGCCCAACGGTCACTGCGCCGAACTTGCACAGGGCAATCAGTCGGTCTCTTATACCAGTGCATTCCCGCAACCAGAGGAGCAAATAGAGCGGGAGCAGCACCGCCGTCACGTATTTCGTGAGGACGGATAGAATAAGCGCGGCAATTCCGCCCAGCTTTGCTTTGCGGCCGTAGAGGAACAGGCTTAGCAGAACGAAGAACCCGACAACGCTATCGTTGTGTCCCGATCCCGCGGTCTCCAGAATCAGCAAGGGGTTCCAGGCGTAAAGGACGGTGCCCGCGAGCCTCATGTTGGGTGATATCTGGCCGAGGATTTGCCAGATGAGTGGAACCCCGGCGAGCGCGAACAGTATGACCACCAGCTTGATGCCCACCAGGGTCAAGGCTGTGTTGGTGCCCGTGAACAGGGTGATAAACGTGGTGATGTAGGTCCAGAGAGGGCCGTAATTCGAAGGCTGATCCTTCCAGAAGATCGCGCCAAATAACGGGTCGAAAGGAAAATCACGGGGCACGGCGACGTACGGGTTGCTACCGTAAAGACCGGATATGTGGGCGTAGAAGGCGTAACTGAAGATATCCTGGGACGATATGTACGGCTGCAGCAGCAGGGAGGCCATGAAGAGGACTGAAATGCCAAGAACAATGCAGAAGGACGTTCGATTCCCCGCGCCTCTCAACTGAGCGTAATGCATCGCCAGGATGTAGATGCCGAACATAATTGCCAGCGTCACGAAGAAGACTAGAATTGGCACCATTCCTGGCGGACCGAATGGAACCGAAAGGAGGGGCGCGATCAATGGATAGAAGTGCTGATCCAACCATTCTGCCGGAGGGCCCAGACGCGATGGATACCAGTTCAATCTGGAGGCCGCTGAGTACATTACTAACAGCAGTATCTCAATGGCGATGCCAGACGCCAGTAGTGGTAGGTGAGGCCCGAGCGCTGCCCTTGTGTGTGACGTGAAATGGTGCCTGCCCCGTCGGTCTAGGGCGACCCCTTCATGTCCTCCACTGTCACGCCCGGCCATCTGCAACTCACCTACCTCGTCGCATTCCATGCCGCTGTGTACCCATTCGGGGACACCCAGGCCACGCTGGCACGAAAGCGGCCTGTGCTTCGGAACCATCAAGTGTGCCCGCATGGCGTGAAGAGAGCACGGCTCTTTCACCGTGTCTGCCGCCACACGACAGGGATACGGTCCTCTCGGGCGGCAGTGATTTGGAGATAGTCAGGCTCATCTTCTCAAACCCTCGACGTTCGCGGGCTACGCCGATGCCACACATCGGCGATTCCCTGCACGGCTACCTGCCGTAGGCTTTCTGCCTCCCTATCCCTGCAATAATCGTTCCCCGACGGATGAGGTCTGTTGCCCCGTTTGCCCTCTCTACCTGCTTGCCATTCTGCCGGGTTTGCCGGACCGTGGGCAAGCGCAGCGCGTTGGATGTGGACAAATGATGATCTTGGGGCCTGTGACCAATCCTTTGTGGTCGCCACTGGAACATTTCTTGCTCATCACTTGTTGAGTAGTCCGGCACAGTCGGTTATGCCAGGTTGCGTGCTATGGCTATGGCTGTAAGGGAAGCGGGGACCTCGCGTCTCGGCCAGCCGAGCAAGCTCCGAAGATGGTGCCGGATTGTCTGGAGACAAACGCTATGACCAAGGCATAGTGTAGTGGAGGGTGAACGTGGTCGGCAAAAAGTCGCCGCGACTGGCTTTTGGCCTTGCCGCTTTACTGCTAGCGCTTCTCAGCTTCTTACCTGCAACAGTACGTGCCGAATCGACCTACGTGGTGCAGTCAGGAGATTCGCTGTCCAGTATTGCAGCCAGATTCTCGTCAAGCGTAGAGGCAATTGCAGCCGCCAATAACATAGCAAATCCGGACTTGATCTTCGCTGGAAAGACCCTGCAGATTCCAAGTGCTGCTCCCAACAGGTCGGTAGCCGAACGGGTGCTGCCGACACCAAATCCGGGGCCGGGCTCGATCCTGGCCAATCGTCGTCTGCTAACCTATTATGGCAATCCCTATGATGCCAGGATGGGCATCCTGGGTGCCCTGAGTCAGCAAGAACTAGTCGACGCTTTGCAGCGGCGGGCATCTATGTACGCGGCGCTGAGCGATAAACCCGTTCAGCCGGCGATCCACTTCATTGTCACAGTGGCTCAGGGCAGCCCCGGCTCGGATGGCAAATGGAGGGCGCGGATGCCTGAATCGCTGGTCCAGGAATACGCGGACCTCGCGGCGCAAAACGGCATGCTCATGTTCATAGATATCCAGGTTGGGCACAGCACCGTGCAGGAGGAGCTCGCTCCCTGGATTTCCGTGCTGTCGCAACCTCACGTGCACCTTGCGCTCGACCCGGAGTTCGACATGTTGGCCGGACAGACTCCTGGAGATCACCTGGGGCATATGACTGCTGATGAGATCAATTACGCTCAGCAGGTGTTGACGAACATAGTC
>JAMDCE010000607.1 GCA_023489135.1 Chloroflexota bacterium | reverse complement strand
CTTGCCCACCCGGCGCCTGAGCAGGGATAGAGAGTATTGCATCCTCTGCCGTGTAGTCTCTTTCGTTGCGCAGGGGTTTTACCCACCTGAGTACCAAGTTAGTCCGCCAATCTAACAAGTGAATATTGCAGCTCAAATCCAAAGGATTGGATGAGATAGCGCGCAGTGGAGGCGATGAACCGAAGCCTTATATGGTCACTTTGGCTTCGGGGAGCTAGAAGTGAACCCGGCCACGACAGTTGGCTGGGTTTTTTGTTGGCGTTTTCCGGAGGGATACGCAACTCTTTTCGTGGAGGTGCTTCTATGAAGTGGGCCTGAGATCCAAGGTAGTTCTTGTTCAAACGATGGACCAACATTTATCTCATAATTCAATGAAAGGAACAAAGCAAGATGAAGTGGAACCACATTTATCTGAAAGTCGCCTACGCTCTCGGTCTGATCGTTAGCCTCCTCGTCGCCAGTGGCGCCTGGCAGAAGTGGGGCTAGTCCGAGCCATACCCCGGCGAAATCGTCTGACGGAGTGAAAAAATGAAGTGGAACCACATCTACCTCAAAGCTGCCTCTCTTCGCGGGCTGATCGGTAGCCTTCTTGTCGTCTGCGGCGCTTGGGAGAAGTGGGGTTAGTCCGAGCGAAGATCGCCCTGTAATCTACGACCGTTATTGACTGAGGGGTGCTCCAGCGAAGCATAGTCGCCCCAGCCGTACGAGTTGCAGTCAATCCATCAGATTCTGACAATAAGGTAAGGAGAGTCGTGAAATGAAGTGGAATCATATTTACCTCAAAGTCGCCTACGCTCTCGGTTTGATCGTTAGCCTCCTTGTCGCCAGTGGCGCCTGGCAGAAGTGGGGCTAGTTTCCCAGCTAAAGTCCAATTAGGGAAATCGCAAGCCCGGCAGAATGCGCCAGAGACGCCGATCTGCCTGGCCGATTGCAAGCCTCTCCCTCGTATGTTATACTTCCCCCACGAAGGCTAGTGTGACTGTCGGTTGAGCCTTTTGGTGAAACGGACGGGCTAGGCTGCCCGGGTATCGCCAGTTGGCCCGATGAGTATGGCCGCCTTTAGCGAGGGTGGCCTATTTCCGAGTGTCTTCCCCCGAAAAAGGCCGAAAGACCAGGCAGGCGTTCCAGGAGGCAACTGAGTGGGCCAGTTGCGAGTTCAGGCCCAGATCTACGTCTGGTTCATTATTCTCAGCGGCATTGTCTTGCTGGCATTGGTTCTGCCTGCGGTTATCACCAGACCGTCGGAAACCCTGATTGCTATGATCGTGATGGCTTTGTTTATCGCCATCGCCGACCGCAATTACATTCTGCTTCGACCGCCCGTCTACGTCACCGTCTCTACAGCTATTGGTTTCGCCGTCGTCCTCTTGTTCGGACCGGCCATCGCCGCTTGGACTGTCACCATCGGCAGTACGGCCGCCGATATCTCTCAGCGTAAGCCGTGGTACAAAATTACCTTTAACGTGTCCAACCTCGTGCTTGCCGCCATTTTGTCGGGACTCGTCTTTACCCGTCTCGCGGATGGCACCAACTCTCCGGTCAATAGCCTGCAGAACGTCGTGGCCTGGATCCTTTCGGCCGGCATCTTCATCCTGGTCAACAGCATCTCCATGGCGTCACTTGTCTCCCTCATCGAAGGACATAACGTCTGGCACGTTTGGCTAGCCAACCACGAGGGACTGATCATCCAGTTCTCTACGCTTCCTACTCTGGGCGCGCTTATCGCCGTTATCTATTTGGTCAACCCCTTTGCCGTTGTGCTGGTGTTGCTGCCGGTGGTAGCCCTTTACTTCTCCTTCAAAGTCTACCGGCAACTGCAGGATCAGACCAAGAAGACCATTGAGCTTCTGGCCGACGCCGTGGATAAGCGTGATGCCCAGACCTTCCAGCATTCATTTCGGGTCGCTTTCTATGCCGAGAATCTCGCCAACAAAATGGGACTCTCCTTGAAAGAGGTGGAGACCATTACGTCAGCCGCGAGAATTCACGATCTGGGCAAAATCGGTATTCAGGACGAGACCCTCATGCACGCTGGCCCTCTCGACGGTGAAAAGTGGGCGACGATGCGCGAACACCCTTCTATCGGCGCTTCCATCGTCGCCGGACTGGCTCTTTACGAGGAAGGTCGCGAACTGATTCAGTATCACCACGAACGCTTTGACGGAACAGGCTACCCGCGCGGATTGAAAGGGGACGAGATTCCCCAGGGGGCCCGAATCATCTCCGTGGCCGACGCCTTCGACGCTATGCTTTCGGACCGCATTTATCGCCGCGCCCTTTCCTATCAGACGGCCATTAGCGAGATACGGAACGGCGCAGGAACGCAGTTCGATCCCGAGGTGGTGGAAGCTTTCATCTCTTTGCTTGAAGAAAGCGACGCATTAGCCCTACCCCGAATCCAGAATGTGACGCTGGTATCCTCTTGAATGCTGCCCAGACTGGCCCTAGAATTGCCCCGATGGGAGCGGCTGACCGGCTTCTACCCCAGGAGGGTCTAAGAAGCCGTTCGGCCTATTCGAGCATCTCGGTTCATTGGCCGACGGGGAGTTGGAGATCCTGAGTGTTTATCCTAATTGCTGTCGCGTTGGGCTTGGCGGACGGACTGCTTCGCCGGGGAAAGTTGACCAACCTGACCCAACTGCCCATTCGTTTCGGTTGGATCATCTTTCTGGCGCTTTTCCTTCAGATCATCGCCTTCTCTCCTTTCTTCGAAAAACCGCTCGGTTCATTCGTAGGGCCCATCTTCGTCCTCTCGGAGTTGGCCCTGTTGGTCACCGTGGGCATTAACATCAAGATAGACGGGCTCGAACTCTTCTTCATAGGTATCCTCTTGAACCTGGCGGTCGTGGTGGCTAACGGCGGCTATATGCCCATTTCCAGCGAAGGAATGATTTTATCAGGACGTACGGAAGAGGCGGAGGCTCTGAAAAGCCTGCCTCATCTGGCTAACTCCACCCTCCTAACCGAAAACAGCCGGCTGCCCTTTCTCTCCGATATCATCGTACTGCCGTCGAGCGTGCCCTTTGCCAACGTCTTCAGCGTAGGCGACGTCTTCCTCGCCCTCGGGGCTTTCGTAGCGGTGAGACAAGGAATGCTTGGCCAGAAAATGAAGAGACAGTCTAGATGGAGCAAATGGAATGATGATGGCGAAAGCTGAAGGCATCGATCGCGTGGCGGTTGTAGGGGCCGGCTTAATGGGGCACGGCATTGCTCAGGTTTTTACACAGGCGGGATACCTGGTTACTTTGCAAGATGTGAGACCAGATCTGGTGGAGACGGCTGTCGACAGCGTGGCTTCCAACCTTGCCTTGTTCGTCCGGAACGAAATATTGACGCCGGAATTGGCCAGGGCCGCTACCGCGCGACTGAGTGCGACCATAGACCTGACGGAGGCCGTGGAGCAGGCTGACCTGGTTATCGAGGCGATCTACGAAGACATCGCCTTGAAACAGAAGCTTTTCCAGGATCTGGACCAGCTCACCCCCGCGCACGCTATTTTGGCTAGCAATAGCTCTTGTCTAAGTATTGAAGATATGGCTTCAGTCACCAGCCGGCCCGACAGAGTGGTGGCGATGCATTTTTGGAATCCGCCCCACGTCCTTCCTCTGGTGGAAATTGCCCCGGCTTCCAGAACTTCTCAGCAAACCGTGGAAACGGTGCGACGAATTCTCGCCGCGGCGGGGAAGAAACCTGTTTTGCTGCGCCGGGACACTCCCGGCTACATCGGCAACCGCCTCCAATTTGCCCTGGTGCGCGAGGCCATTTCCATCGTAGAGCAGGGAATAGCCGACCCCGAAGAGGTGGACATAGCGCTTAAGACTGGCTTTGGACGTCGCCTGGGGGTAACTGGCGTTTTCCAGACGGCCGACCTCGGAGGCCTCGACCTGTTTCTGGCCATCTCCCGCTTTCTGCTTCCCAAATTGGAGAACTCACCCACGCCGCCACCGCTCTTGGAACAAAAGGTCCGAGATGGCGAATTCGGCGTCAAGTCGGGAAAGGGATTCTATGATTGGACCCCAGAGACTATCGCCGCAGTCAAAGAGGCGCGAGACAAGGAACTGCTGAGATATCTGAAGAGGGACCTGGCTGAAGACGGGGAGACGTTGCCCGGCAGTTGAAAACCGCCGCAGGGCATCTGCTGGGAAGCCAGAAGGTTTGACTCAAGAAAGGCCGTCCGAGAACTGCGGGACAGGGTAGGAACGGCGGGTATCAGGTAAGACGGATCTCCCTCACTGGACGCAAAGTCACGATACCCAGCGCGGCATAGAGCATGGTGGTGCCGAAAAGAACGGAATAACCAAGGCCATGCTGCCAACCGTTGAAGTAATCGCTCAGCGGTCCACCGATGAACCAGGCCACCGTGAGAGCGCCCGAGGTGGCGAGATTGGAGAAACCCATGTACTTCCCCGATTCCCCTTTCGGGACGAGGTCGGACGCCAGGGCCCAGTCCACGCTGAAAAAAAGACCCATGGCCGTACCGATAAGGACAGCGTAGGCCGTTACGGCTAGAAGGCTCTTGGCCGTGAGTAGCAAGCCCACACCGAGAATGATGGTACCACAAGAGAGATAGATAATGCGCTTGCGACCCACCCTGTCCGATAGCCAGCCGCCGGGCACAATCGCCAGCAACGCCCCCACGGCCACAATTGCTCCGATGTAAGCGGTGGCCTCGGCTGGGTTGGGGAGGCGAACGACGTCGCGCAGGAAATACTGGGCAAAGTTTATGATACATTGAACCCCCAGTAAGACGAAGAACCTGGAGATCAAGAACCAGCCAAAGTCAGGATAACGTCGGAGGTCGAATACAAAAGCCCTTGCCAGCCGCTGCCGGAGATGCGGCCTTCCCTCGCCGGCAAAACTCCGCAACGTGATTGGCGTGAGCGTGGGTTCCTTCACGCCAACCACGGTCCACAGCATCAGCGCGAACATAACTGCGGCGATGAAGATGGTCGCCAGAACGGTTTGACCGTGAGCGGCTAGAACGGCCGCTAGCAGAGCGCCTCCTATCTGGCCCCCAACGCCCATCAACCCCATGAATCCGGAGGCAACGCCTCGGTTTCTTTCTGGCACCAAATCTGGTATCAGGGCCTGGTAGGGACCCTGGGCCACGTTCGCCGTGATCTGGAGACCGACCACGGCGAGGAAAAAGAAGGCGTAGTTGGGAACGTAGAGCAAACTGATCAATATAGGTATATCTAAGAAAACACCGACGACAATGTAAGGTCGGCGACGGCCCCACCTGGTCACCGTGCCATCGCTGATGGCCCCTATCAGGGGTTGAACCAACATCGCCACCAGACCGCCCACAGCCATCATAATACCGAGGTAGGTTCCTTTGAGTTCTTCAGGGACATACCGCAGGATAATCTCGGGGATAACCACCGGGCTGAGAACGTTCCAGTGCATTGACAGGGCGAACCAGAAAATGCTGATGTTTAAGTAATCAAAGGCCCTGAAGGATCGAACCGCTTCGGGTTCTGGAATTGAAACATCAGCCTGCGTCAACACCGACTATCCTCAAGAAGGCATTTAGTGGTACCAGGTCAAATCGCGGTTCAGCGCCTCTGGTCAGCTCTTCGAATCCAAATCCGAGGCGATGCTTGTTGTACGAAGTAAGGGCCTTCGCTGGCCGCAGCCCCCGAACGAGTCAACTGGCGCAAGAATTGGTGCGGCGAGAGGAGTGTGCGCCGTGGAAGCCGGCGATTGCTCCCCCCTCCCGTACTGCTTGTGATGGTTCCTGAAAAGAGGAAGGTTGAGTCGAAGAGGGTCTACAGACTATACTATAGCAGCCCCAGTCAAGACCGGCCCAATTGAAACTGGAAGCCTTACCGTGAACCGGGTGCCCCGGCCAAGCTCGCTGGCTACGTCTATTGTCCCTCCGTGGCGGAGGACAATGCTCTGGCTTATGGACAGCCCCAGGCCTGTGCCCTTGGGCTCAGGCTTGGTGCTGAAGAATGGATCGAAGATTCTCGCCAAGTTCTCAGACGAAATCCCCACCCCGGTGTCCTCGATGGCCACGGCCACCAGGCCTTCCTCTTTCCAGGTGGTGATCGTCAGGTTACCCCCCTCGGGCATGGCAAAGAGGGCATTGTTGAGAACATTGAGGAAAACCTGCTTCATTTGATTGGAGTGGACCCCAATCATAGGCAGATCGCCGCCATACACCTCACGAAGTGTCACTCCCAGCAACTCACTTTGGCGGCGCAGCAGGTCCACCGTCCCCCGCATTACCTCGTTTAAGCTAACCTCTTCCAAGTGCTCGTCTGACTGCCGAGCAAAACCCAACCAGTTTCGGATGATGTTACGCGCTCGGATCGTCTCCGCTTTGATCGAGTTCAAATCGGCCTTGCGAGGGTCGGTATCTTCTGTATCCTCCAGCAATAGCTCGGCGAAACCAAGAATCCCTCCCAGGGGGTTATTGATTTCGTGCGCGACGCTCGCAGCCATCTCTCCGACGGTAGCCAGCTTCACGGACTGAAGCAACTGGGCCTGGGTCTGCTCTAACTCCCGCATCCGCGCCTGCAGGTCCTGATAGAGTCGCGCGTCGTTTATGGCGATAGCCGCATGGTTGGCCAGCAGGCTCAGCATCCGCGAGTCGTTTTCCGTGAATGTCCCCTCCCCCGATTTGCTGGCAACCTCTAACACTCCAACAACCCTGTTCTCTATCTTCAAGGGTACACCGAGAGCATCCTTGATTCCTCGAGCCTTTCTCTCCCCGTCAAACGACAAATCAATCGAGCCAGACTGAAGGAGCACGGGTTGCTGCGTCCGAGCTACCTCACTGGCTATCGAGCCTTCACCGGAAACCAGAGTAGCTTCCTGGACCTTCTTGGGCCAGCCCTTGGAAGCTTGAACCGTCAACTTCCGCCCCTCCCCGTCCAACAAAAAGAGAGCCACCCGCTCCGCCCTCGCCAACTGCAACGCTTGTTCCAGAACCGATTGCAGGACCTCCTCCAGGTCCAGCCTGGAGGCGATGGCCAGGCTTATCTTGTGCAAGGAGGCCAACTG
>JAMDCE010000230.1 GCA_023489135.1 Chloroflexota bacterium | reverse complement strand
CTTCTGGTCTTCGATGAGGCAGTGGTAATCGCCAAGGAGCATTCGTCGCCATCGACGGCAGTCGCTTTCCGGACCCTGTCCAGCGCGACGAGCGCGTAGATATTCTGGCCGCGGGCCTGACGGATCTTCCACGGCGCTTACGCTTGCGGTCCTCTCAGCCATCGCCGACCCTATCTTCTGTTTAGCTCGCCCCACAACAAATGCCCCATAGCGACAGCTTCCTCCAAGGTCGCCGAATGCCCTTCTTGAGCGGGGTTTTGCTGACGCCACGCCTCCAAGTGCTCGACCGAGCAGAAGAAATTGATGCGCGGTCAGGTACAACCGACGATTGAGCGACCAACCTCTGCTTCAGCTATCCACAAACGAATCCCTTGCGGAGTTGCTTTAACGACTTCTCCACGCTCCAGCTCAATGGCTACCTGCTGGCCACACTGAAAGCAGGAAGAGGTTATCGCGGCGTCTAAATTGAGCGCCGCCGGTATGCCCACGGCATCCTCGGCACACCACGTATAGTAGCCGTTGCCCTGCATACTAAGGTGATGGCGCGTAGGAACAAGCGTAAGGCCCAAGCTACCAACGACCAGCCCTGCCTCATCGAAGACCAGAAGACCCAGTTCAACAAGACGTTTTGTTGCGTCGGCCACGGCTCCAGGAGTCAGACCTGTGCGCTGTGTGAGGAACTGGAGAGACGCAGGTGTATTCGCGAGGATAGCGTCAAAGGATGCCAACAGTACGGCCTTCTCATCGGCGCTTATGGACCGCACCAGGCTTTTGAGTGGTACGGAGTCAGAATCAGCCATTACCAAGGTTCTCCCTTAAGGCAATAAGAAATGGGAACTAACGAATAATGTTGCAGCAGACGATCCGTTGGGCATTGTCGAAGATCATCTCTTTGGCCAGACGCAGGATGTCCCTGACGCGTTGATCGTCGGCGCGATAGTAGACGTTGCGGCCGTTCTTGTACGACGAGACGTAGCCACACCAGCGCAGACAGGCAAGGTGTGTTGACACCCGCCCCTGCGGCGAGTGCAGCAAAGACACCAGTTCACCGACGCTCTTGTCTCCTTCCAGCAGGTATTCGATGATCCTTACCCTGGTCGGGTCGCCGAGACCACGGAAGAACTTGCTCAAGACTTCCGTCTGCAGTTCGACTTGCTCCGCGGGCATTTCCACGGATTGCATCCCCTTACCTCCTAAGAAGCTGCTCTGCATTTATATCAGGATATCCGTATACTACAGAATATGGGCAACGATGTCAACAAGCAGGGAAGCCTTAACGAGAACAGTGAGCCAGCCGAGATCAGGCCCGCCTCGCCTACCCTTGAAAGTGTTCACTGTAAGCCTTAAACTTACGTCGTAGGCTTAGAATGCGAGGCTAAGGGTGCCCGTGACCCTGGGGAAATTGGCCTATGACGGCAGACCAGATCGAGAAGCTCACTGAGAAAGGTGGCTGCCGCATCAGGCGTTCCCGACGACACTCGCTGCTCGGCAGGCGCTCTCATGCTCCCCACGATTCTGCGAATCCTGGCGAATGGGCAGCCTGCCTCGGCAGATGAGATCGACCATGCCATTGGCCTGCCCACTCATTTGGCAGCGGCAACTATCTCGCAAGTCTTCACCCGATGCCGAGTTCGACGCTCACGGGCGGCTGCTTGGCCTCGGGCGTTCTATTGCGCCCACTTCCCACGAGGTCGTCCCGCAAGGGAGGGACCGCGCCTTGCACGCCTGGTGTGCCGCTGATGCCCTGTTGCTCCAAGCGCTGATCAACGAGAGCGCCCAAATCACTCGCCCTGTTGCGCCACGGGGCAAGTGATCACCGTCGCGGTGAGGCCGGAGGGTGTGGAAGAGGTGCGACCACCGAGCGCCGTGGTGTCCTTTGTGACTAGATAGACCGACAGAACCTCCGAGCAACCTGCTGCGACAACCAGGACTTCTTCCTCTCTGCCGATAAGGCAGCCATGTGGCTGGTCGAGCGCCCCTACGCCTTCACCGTGCCCGTGGCCGACGCTTTCCGTCTCCTTGAGCGTCTGAGCAGGCAGATATTGGGCGCAAAGCTCCGGGGCGCCGTCTACATCGGAGAGGTCATGGCCCGGCTGATCCGCGGTCAGCAGATGGACGAGATTATGTGCCAACTCATCGCGAAGGACGCTGACCGCTTTACTACGAACAGGGGTGAGCCCGAGCCGGGAGACATCTGGTCGGACCCAGACATGGTGGGGAGGTGGGATTCGGAGGCACATCGGGCACGGGGGCAGCGGACCACACCTGGTCGTCTGATTGGTTAATGATTGGGATTGGGACATCGATGGGCCAATGAGCAACGGGCCTGACTGGTATCGGACTGGCGAGCCGCCGCACTTCACAGTGGTGCCGTTCGTGGTCGCGGAAGAGTACCACGGCTTCCTGCTAAACGGCAAGCTCGTTCGGGTCGGCTGAAGGCCGTGGCCCGAGGTTATGGTCTCGAGTGGAAGGCTGTGACTGGTGGCTCCCGATATGGAGCGCTTGTGCCTGGCCCGATACATTCTAATACTGCAAGTATCGTCCCGCTCTGCGGGATCCCGCGTACACCGTCCGTGTACCACGGGAGGGCTTGAACCGATCTCGCGCAAGATGCATCTTTCCGATCCGACTCTTGAGGCTAGGCAACTTCTGCAGCCCAGATGTCGCACAATCCTCTTCTTACCTCTATGATCAGACGACAGTAACCGCGAGTGAGTTGTCAAAAACGCTTGACTCCGTACCTAGGTGTAGGGTTTATACTATGACGCGCATGGAGGTGGAAGAGTTGAGATATCTCACGATAGGTCAGCTGGCCAAGACGGCACAGGTGAAAGTGGAAACGGTTCGCTATTATGAACGACGGGGGCTGATACCCGAGCCGCCACGAAGTGACTCTGGCTACCGACAGTATTCCCGGGATGTCGCTACGCGCATAAAGTTTATCAAACGTGCCCAAGAGCTGGGGTTCTCTCTCAAAGAAATCTCGGGACTCCTCTGTCTGAAAGCTGGCCCTGACGCCGACTGCGCAGACGTCAAGAACCGGGCACAGGCGAAGCTCAACGACATCGAGGCGAAGATCCGAGACTTGGAGAGGATGAAGGAAGTCCTCTCGGAGCTGGTGGCGATGTGCGTTGGAAGTGGCCCGACTAAAGAGTGTCCAATATTGCGTGCCCTGGTTACGGCACGGTAACGGTGATGCTAACGACTCAACCATCTAATCGATACACGAGGGAAGGAGGTGACAACTGTGAATGCTAAACGCAAGATCGAAGTCTTCACCGCAGGATGCCCGGCGTGCGAAGAGGCGGTCGAACTAGTCAAGCGACTCGCCTGTCCATCCTGCCAAGTCAATGTCCTGGACATGCGTGACTCAGACGTGGCACGCCGGGCCAAGGACCTGGATATCCGCTCGGTTCCAGCCGTGGTGATCGACGGCAAACTCGCTGATTGCTGTGCTGGACGTGGCCATGATGAGGCCACACTTCGCGCCGCGGGGCTTGGACAACCACTCTGATACACCGATAGCGGGAGCTGCCACAGAGGGAGCCAACGCGCTAAATCGGACCCAGATCGTCTCTCGATAGGAACGATCTGGGTCTGTTTTCTTAGCCATAGGAGAATCGAAGGCGCCCAAGATAACCGCCTTTCTGCTGTGGAATGCGCCCGCCGAGATTGACTACTGTGAGTGGTTCATAGATCAGAACTCCAGGTTTTTGTCTTGATTTGCCGCTGATAGGGGCGAGCGCACGATAATCGTCAGCTTCTCATTGTTCACCGTCCCGACTATTCCTAGCCGTGACGGCCCATAGCTCAGCGAAGCTCCCGACGATGGCCGCCACGACGGCCTTTGGTCCGGCGGCCAGTAGATACGCCGCGATACTGAGGTCGCAGATCATCAAGCCGACACTGAAGATGGCGCTACATAGCCAGAGCAGTACCAGCCCGCTCCTGGCCCTACGCCAGCCGTGTACATAAGCGCCGATGGCGATGCCCACCGAGCTTAACAGCATCACGACGAGAAAGACTGTAGTGATGGACGACAACCCCGCTGCCGCCAGGCTCGGCAGCCATCGCGCATCCGCACCAGTGACGTAGAGAATCGGTGGAGGCGCGCTCTCCCGCCGCATTATAGGCCCGAATGTGGCCAGTACCAGAGCCACAATACCCATTAGGCCGGAGGCCACCCCTAACACCAGTTCAAGACTCAGAGCTATGTCAACTACCCAGCCCTGCTCCCAAGTCTTCCTCTTCATCGTGAGTGCCCCTATTCAACATTGCCTTCTAGTTTACGCATCTCGGAGGGAAAGTAAAGCACGCCTCCTACTTATAGCTAATTCTCTCGCCGTTCATAGGGCTGGGGCTAAACCACACAGAGTTCTCTGTTATCACGCACAAGGATACGTTCTCCCAGCAGCATAAAAATGGCGAGGAGGATTGTAGACAATGTCCTTCACGAGAACTTCTGGCTCGCTGCCGTCCACGGCCCCAAGCTGCAGTATCACGTGGCAAAGCTACACCCACTTCGCGGAAAGGGTTCGTCCCGAAGTGATGAAACTACTCCATCCGCGCCGGGCGTTCTGCCCGACCATCTGCCAGGGTGCGTTACGCTAGCGGAGGGCGGCTCGAAATCTACTCGGCGGGCTCCCGTCCGGCCGAGTAGATCGACCCGGAAGTCGTCCAGCCTTGACGCCCATTCTCTCGGATGTACAGGCGACCACGTGCGGATGCCCGGTGGTCGCCTATCAGGTTCCCCAACGCCAGAGCTTCCACGCCTCCCACCACGAGGTTGCGACGATAGAGACCGCCAGGGCTACGAGCCAGTCCTCGGCCGTGAGCGGTACTACCTTGAATGCCTGCCCTAGAGCTGGCACATTTGTCGAGAGCGTGGTTACTAACACGACGGTGATTCCCCACAAAACCATCGCCGGGTTCGAGAACAGCCCGGCCAGGGCCAGCGGCTGCCGCTCGGTACGCATATGAAATGCCAGCACCACGTGGCCGACCATCCATGTGGCAAAGGCTAACGTCTGCGCCTGAGCGGATGTGCTGCCCCGCCAGAACGCCCAGATGTAGGCGATTGTGACGCCGGCGCAGAGGGAGAGCCCGCTCAAGAAGATGCCCAGTTGCATCGCATGGTCCATAAACGGATGTTTTGGATCACGTGGCGGACGAGCCATCACATCGCCCTCCGCTGGCTCGGTAGTAAGACCCACCGAGACCCCCAGGTCCATAAACAGGTCTATCACTACGATCTGGATGGGAGTGAACGGCACCGGTAGCTGAGCCAGCACAGCCAGAAGCGAGGTACTTATCAACGCAAGCTTGGCGGCCAAATAGTATCGGACGGCTTTGCGGAGGTTATCATACAGCTTACGACCTTCCCGCACAGCCACCGCGATCGTGGCGAAGTTATCGTCTGCGAGTACCATATCTGCCGCCTCCCTGGCTACGTCGGTGCCGGTCTGGCCCATGGCCACCCCAATATCCGCCTCCTTGAGGGCAGGCGCATCGTTGACCCCATCGCCAGTTACGGCCACAACCTCGCCTGTACCGTGTAACGCCCGTACGATACGCAGTTTATGGGCGGGGGAAATCCGTGCGTAGACAGAGGCTTCTTTCATCGCACTCTGCAGCCCCACGTCGTCTAGCATCTCGATATCGCGCCCCGAGAGAACACGCCCGCCGTCGATGCCCACCGCGGCTGCGATGGCCTTAGCGGTGGCAGGGTGATCTCCGGTGAGCATGAGAACTCGAATGCCAGCGGTGCGCAACTCGCCCAGCGCACCAGGCACCTCAGAGCGAGGCGGGTCGAGCAACCCGGCCATGCCAGCAAAGGTAAGATTTGCCTCCGCTACCTCCGCCGAAAGCAATCGGTCCGCCCCGCCTTCCCTGCCAGAGAGGATATCCTGAGGCAGCGTCTTATAGCCCAGAGCCAGCACTCGTAGGCCCCGCCCTGCCATCTGCTCGGCCAGGGCTAAAGCTGCACGCCGACTTTCTTCGTCCAGCGACCGCTCGACCCCTCCATCGAACTGCCGGGAGCAGCGGATCAGGATCGCCTCGGGAGAACCTTTGGCCACTACTACCAGCCGATTATTGCGTCTGTAAATGGCTGACATCAACCTGCGCCGCTCGTCGAAGGTAAACTCCTCTACCAGGCCATCGCCGAACAGCCGAGCCAGATCTATGCCTACAGCTTTCGCAGCGACCAGAAAGGCCGTGTCGGTGGGGTCGCCGGCAAAGCCGTCTCGACCATCCGTTATGGCAATGGTTGCATCGCTGGCAAGGGCACCTAGCTCCAGGAGCATCTGTCCGTCGGGGACCGTAGCTGCCTCTTGGGGCGACATCGCCTGCGCCCGGCCGGCAACGCGCATCTCGACCACGGCCATGCGGTTTTCAGTGATAGTGCCGGTCTTGTCGGTGGCGACGGTCGAGACGCTGCCCAGCGTCTCCCCCGCGCGGAGCCGCTTGACAATAGCGTTCTGGCGCGACAGCTTTAGCGCCCCCAATCCAAGCACAATCATGATAAGGATGGGCAGCTCCTCCGGGATCGTAGCGAAAGCGAGCGTCAGCCCGGTGAGAATCATCTGTCTCAATGGTTGGCCGAAGAGGAACCCGAGGACCGGGACCAGAAGGCTGAAGCCGAGGGCCAGCCAGACGAGCCATCCTGCGAGCTGGCGCATTGCGAGCTGCAGCGGCGTGCGGGGCTCCCGAGCCTCGCGTACCATGCCCGCAATCCGTCCGATCTCGGTGGCCACGCCCGTCGCCACCACCACTCCGCGGCCCTTGCCTGATGTTACCAGCGTCCCGGCGTGCGCCATATCGTAGCGGTCACCCAGCTCCGCCCCCAGTTCGACCGCATCGACATTCTTGGTTACGGGAACCGATTCTCCTGTGAGGCTCGACTCGTCGATCCGCAGCCCGATCGCCTCCAACAGTCGTAGATCGGCCGGCACTCGTTCGCCGGGGCGCAGCAGCACCAGGTCGCCGGGCACAAGTTCTTCCGTCAGCAGGTCCTGGTAACGACCACCTCGAACCGCTGGAGAGGTGGGTTCAGCCAGACGCCGCAGCGAGGCGATAGCCGCTTTCGCGCGATACTCGTTGAAGACCTCGACGAAGACCACGACCGCTATGACGAAGAAGATCGCTATGGCATCGTGAATCTCTCCCGAAAGGGCATAGATCATGCCCACGACGAGGAGCAGGACGATCATCGGCTCGGTCACTTCTTCGCGGGCAACTTCCCAGAAAGTGACCGGCCGTTCCTCAGCGAGCCGATTTGGACCGAACCTTTCCAGGCGCCGTCTTGCCTCATCGAGAGTGAGCCCTCGTAGAGGATCACTCTCCAGGCGGGCTAACACCTCTCGCTGGCTGAGGGCATGCCAGGGAGCGACTGGTGCCCCCGTGGGAATCTCATCAGTCACGGCTGTTCACTGGTTACTTACGAGGCATCCTTTCACATTTACGCGGTCGCAGTCGCGCCGTATGAATTCCTTAGAGATAAGGCGTTAACTCTTAACCAAACGTGGGCGGAGCAGGCGCACGCCGTTGGCGATGATGATCAGAGCGCTTCCCTCGTTGAGCAACACGCCAGTGGCCAGGGTCATCCAACCAAAGAGCGCCGAGATCACCAGCAATGCCACCGTGGTGAGCGAGAAGGCGATGTTCTGGCGAATGTTGGCGACGGTTCGTCGGCTGATCTCAATCATATACACAAGCTGATCCAGATCGTCGGCCATCAGGGCGATGTCGGCAGTCTCCAGAGCAACATCCGTACCCGCCACCCCCATGGCCGTCCCCACATCTGCCTGGGCCAGCGCCGGAGCGTCGTTGACCCCGTCGCCCACCATGGCGACAAGACCGTATTGATCCTGCAGTGAGCGAACGGCGGTAATCTTGTCCTCCGGGAGCAACTCGGCCCGTACCTCGTCGACGCCCAGATGGTGGCCAATTGCCTCACCTGTGGTCCGATTGTCGCCGGTGAGCATGACGACCTTCTTCACACCGGCGGCTTTGAGCCGCTGGATGGCACATCGTGCATTCTCCTTGGGCTGGTCAGCCGCCGCGATGATGCCCAGCGGACGGACGGAGTTGCCGACGAGCATGACGGTTTTGCCCTCGCTCTGCAAGCGGTCGATCCCTGCCTGGTAAGGGTTCAGGGCAAGACCGAGTTCCTCGAATAGCCGAGGATTGCCGACGTAATAGGTCTCTCCGTCGATCTGGCCCTGCGCGCCACGCCCAGTGATGGTGCTGAACCCCTGCACGGCGGGGAATTCGATTCCCTTCTCGGAGGCCAATCGCAAGATCGCTTCGGCCAGGGGATGTTCAGAACGAGCCTCTAGCGCGCCAGCCATCCGCAACAGGTCTTCTTGAGAAACGCCGTCGAATGGCAGCAAGTCCGTCACCGATGGCCTGCCGGTCGTCAAAGTGCCCGTCTTGTCAAAAGCCACCACCTGGACTCGCCCAGCGGTCTCCATATAGATACCACCCTTGACCAGAACCCCGTGCCGGGCAGCATTGCCCACGCCGGCGACGATGGCCACCGGGACGGAGAGTACGAGCGAGCAGGAACAGGATACCACCAGAACCACCAGCGCCCGATAGAGCCAGAATGTGAATGGCTGGCCGAACAACAAGGGTGGCGCGGAAGCCATCAGGATCGCAAGGACGAACATCGCGGGCGTATAGATCTGGCCAAAGCGCTCGCTGAAGCGCTGGGCAGCGCCCTTCTTCATCTGGGCTTCCTCGACGAGGTGGATGATCTTCGCCAGGGTCGTGTCCTGGGCCAGCTTCGTTACCCGGATCTCCAATGCCCCCCGTCCGTTGAGTGTAGAAGCGAAAACCTCAGCGCCAGGGTGCTTCTCGACAGGGATGGACTCGCCAGTGATAGGCGACTGGTCCACTGCCGATGCGCCCGCGATCACCACGCCGTCGACGGGTATCTTCTCCCCGGGGCGTACCAGTACCACGTCGCCAACCCCGATCTGATCTGTGAGAACACGAATCTCGCGGCCCTCTCGGAGTACCGTGGCCTCGCGGGGAGCCAATGCCACCAACGCCTGGATAGACCCACGGGCCTTATCCACCGCGTACGCCTCCAGCACCTCACCTAACGAGAAAATCACCACCAGCCCCGCGGCTTCCTCCCATAGGCCCAGATAAATGGCCCCCAGCGCCGCCGCGACCAGTAGCGCGTTGATCGTCATACGACCTTGTCGCAACGCCGCCAAGCCGCTTCTGGCAGGATATACGGCGCCGGTAACGGCCGCTGTCCCGTACAGGACCTGTACCGCTAGCTCCGGCAGGCCAAGATGCGCCACTTCCTCGGCGAGGAAGGTGATCGCTGTAAGGACACCGGCCACGAGGAGCAGGACCATTCGGGGCTGTCTCCACCACGCCAGGCCAATGGGCGCCTGGCCCGCGCTTTCCACCGTGGCTGGATGTCCCAGTTGCGTCACCGTTTGCGCTATTTTCTGCAAAGGGGCCACACTGGGGTCGTGGACGACCCTCAGTTTGCCAGCGCCGAAGTTAACCTCGGCGCCTTGCACGCCGGGTATGGAGACGACGGTGCGCTGGACGAGGGCGGCGCAATCTGGACAGTCCATCTTCCCCACACGCAGCACGCTGGTAACGGATGCCTGGACGGCGTTATCAACTGCAGCCGGATGTCCGAGGTCTGTCACCGTCTCCGTGATCTGCTTCAACGGAGCTAGGCGAGGATCGTGAACGACTCGTAGCTTACCGGCGCCGAAGTTGACCTCAGCGGTCTGCACGCCGGGCATTGATGCTACTGTCCTTTGGACCAGGGCAGCGCAATCCGGGCAGTCCATTCGCCCCACCCGTAACACGCTGGTGATAGCAGGGCGATCACTGGTTGATGCACTCACGAACGTTTCCTCCTATCAAGCTATTTTGATGAATAGAGCGCACACGCGGCGCCCCGGACAGAACGGCCTGAGTGATTCAGGTGTTTGACCTGTCCGGAAGCCTCAGTGCTAACGCACTGACTCACAGTGTAGTAAGACAAAGTTACGCTCCCATTTATCAAGATTATTTGATATATCTCTTTTAGTGTATCCGTCGGTTGAATGAAAGTCAAGTAAGAATTATTCGTTCACATATTTCTACAACGAATTTTACGAATTTCGCTTTTCCGTTCGAATGAACCGGTAATCACTAGTTTCGCGATTTTTTCAGTTGGCAAGAAAGAGAGCGGCATGAGCCTTGCAGGAAAAGGATTTGAGCCACGAACTCAGTCCCTTTCCCGGAGGTGCCATTATGCCGCTCCCTATCGACCTTATGGAGCAAGCTTTGGGCCAGTATCTCAGTCTGTTCCGTGATTCTTTCAGTCAACCACAATGGCAGCACTTCGTTACCGTGCTGCTGGCTTTGATGCAGTGCGAGGAACACCGTACCCTCTCTGCTTTGCTCCGTCAGGTTGCTGGTGTTGGTTATCGTATCGATGGCCTCCACCGCTTCTTCAAGTCTGCCCCTTGGCATCCTGAACAGTTGGTTGCCCGCTGGTGGCGGCACTACTGCCGTACATTGGGCCCAGTTGTGGCTGCCGAGCACGCCCGTCAGCGATCCTTGCGTCCGAAGCTCCGAGGTCGACCACGGAAGACCGTCGTCACTGGCTTCCTCATCATCGACGACTCGACACACGCCAAGCGCAAGGGTAAGAAGATGGAAGGGCTTGGGCACCACTACTCGACTATCGAGGGCAAACCGATCAAGGGCCACAGTCTCTTCGCCGCCTTGCACGTTCTGCTGGGACACCGCTGCCCCTTGGCCCCGCGCTTGTATCGCCAGAAGACGGTCTGCCAACAGGAGAAAGCCAAATTCCAGAGCAAGATTGACTTGGCCGAGGACGTGATGGACACCTTCGTTCCCGTACCCAATACTCGCACCCACGTCTTGATGGATAGCTGGTTCACCTGCCGTCGGCTCTGGAAAAAGGCTCTTGGGCGTGGCGGGGCTATCACCAGTGGGCTGAAGTCCAATCGGAAGATCCGCGTTGTGGATCCAGAACGGGGACGTGTTTACGTCCACTTGCCGCAGTACGCGGCTGGGCTGACGGCCGAGGACTATCAACCGGTACCCTGGCCTCACGAGGATGGTACCTCGCGAACGGTCTACGCTCACTTGATTAAGACTTGGGTACGGAATCTCGGTCCTTGCCAGGTACTGGTGGTGCGGGATCGCCTTGATCAGCCGCTTAAGGAGGTCCGTTACTGGGCGACATCGGAGCGTGAGGCGGACATCGCTACGGTGGTGTCGTGGGCGGCTCAAAGATGGGCCATTGAGACCTTCTTCGCTGACGTAAAGGAGGTCTTCGGTACCGACCAGTACCAACTCCGCTCGGTCAAGGGGCTCGTGCGATTCTGGCACCTTGCCTTCCTTGGCTACTGCTATCTGGAAGAGCGGCGCGCCGCGCTCTTGGCGGCGGGGACAAGCCCCGATCTGACCATCGGCCAGGCGCGCTGCCATCAGCAGAAATGCCATCGGCGTCTGATGTTGGGCTGGATCCACGACCAATTCAAACAGGGGCTCACACCAGATCAAGTTGACGAACTCCTTGCCGCATAACTGGTGAAAATCGCGAAACTAGTGGTAATGCAAGAATCAGGTAACGGCTGCAGAAAAAGGGGCAGGCAGACCTGCCCCCGCGTAGATGATATCGTGTGGAGCGATTCCACTGTTTAACCTAAACAGGAGGAGACACAGTTCAGGTGAAGCAGCTTTCTTCGGTTGTTGCCGGTTCCTCCGTGGTTGCTGCTCCGCTCTCAGAAGACTCATGCTCAACGTCTTGAATCGGGCCACCGGTAACTTTTTCGGCGAGGGCGCGGAGCTTCGTAGCTCCAACGGTCATAGCGATAGCCACGGTCTCATTCAGCTCTTCTGTTGAAGCCCCAGCTTCCTTTGCAACTGCAAAGCAGTAGGCAGTTCAGGGCTCGCACGCCGCTGCCAGAGACGCCGCAAGGGCAATCAGATGTTTGGTCTTGCGATCAAATGCGCCACCGTCCTGGTAGACTCCGGCGAAGAACTCGTCGTACTTGGAAAGCACGTTCCCCTCCCCTTTGGAGATCGCTCCAGTATCGTGTCCTGAGCCGCTCGTCGTTCGTCGGGCATCGTGATTACGGCCAGAGTTCCCTGTTGCCTTTCTGAGCGTTACTTGAAACAGCTTCTTGGGAAGCTCGCTCTCTTCAAACTCATCGATGGAAAGGATGTCGTACCCGTGCGCTAGATGCCTGACCTTCTCTTCGCTGAAGAAATGTACGATGAACCCGCCTACTTCGTACATGTCCTCGCCACGAGGGGTTCCCTTCCGATAGTGGGGGTCTGTCGTGTTCCTCACCGTGTAAACGCAAAGTCCTCCCGGCTTCAGCACCCTCCTGACTTCGCTCGAAAGGAATTCGAGTTCGGACGTCGTGAGCGCCATGCAAAACAGCATGTGCGAATAGCAGGCATCGAAAGTTTCGTCGTCAAAGGGAAGGCGGTTTCTCACGTCATGACGCGACGCGGTGACAGACTGCGCAACGCCCAACGACTCTGCTTTCTGCGTTATCGCATCGACTGCGCTTTCGGCATAATCTAACACCTGAACCTCGGAACCGTTTTGCGCGAAGAAAAGGGTGTCTCGCCCCTGTCCGCCTCCGAGTTCGAGAAGCTTGTTCTTGCCCTCCTGTTTGAATAGAGCCGCCGCTTTGCGGGCGGGAAGGCTCGCTTCTTTCCCAAACATATCAGGCCCTTTTGAGAGCGTGGTCTCCCAGTGCGCTTGTTGGGCGTTCAGGACCCGTTTATCCGTCCCTTTGCTTTCTTGTGCCATTCCTCCACGGCTCCTCATTCTACAAGGTTTGATAGGTTCAGGTCTTCTTTCATTTGCTCGAACTCGTCTTTGGTGATCTCGCCTTGGGCGTACCGCCTCCTGAGTATCTCTAGCGGTGTTTCAGCATCCCCTCTCTCAGGGTAGCGGCGAGGATAGTCTTGCCACGGAGGTCTGAAACCTCCGTGCTGCACGACAAGATAAAAGAACAGCAACATGATGATTGGCATAAGTATCGGGAAAAGCCACATTCCACCCCACCAGGGGAATATCGGTCCCATTTGTTATCTCCCTTTCCTAGAGATAGCCGGATTCTCTCATTTTGGCCACCAGCTTGCTACACTCCTGGACGGTCTTCCAGAGCGCTTCGTCGACCAGTCAGTAATAGGTGTAGGCGCCACGGCGCTCGGAGCGAGCAATGCCGCGGTCACGCAGGATGCGTAGATGGTGTGACACCAAGGGCTGAGGGAAACCTGTCTCCTCCACGAGGAGCGTGACCGACTTTCACGTGGGGGTGAGCGCCTGCACTATCTGTAGACGTGTCGGCTCGGCGAGCGTCTTGAATACCTCTGCCATTGAGATCACAGAAGCCTGCATAGTCACCTCATTGAGACCAGGAAAGATGAGACACGAAGTATATCAACATATAGATAGCTACATATCTATATTAATTCTTTGTAGCCTGTTAGATCAGCATCAATTGTAATTAGCGCCATTAGCAGTCCTTCGCTCGCACTTCGCCGGCGAAGTGCGCTCCGAAACTGGGCTTGAAGGTCCTCCGGCGAGACAAGTTGCCAGTCAGCCGGGGCCTTTTGGCCGATACATCATTGTAAGTGATGCGATAGCGCGACAGGTCGAGCGCGAGCGACGGAGCCAAGAAGAACGATAGATGAGAGCAGCGCGGCCGACATAGTCAACCCAGAAGAAATGCACCACCAACAGGTGGCGTGCAGCGTGAATATCTCAACGTAAGACGCCCACGCGTTGAAGAGCACGCCCATCAACGCCAGACCGAAGATGTCAAGCGGGACGATGGGACTGAAGTCCTGGTGGCGCCAAATATTGAGTAGACCAAGGATGAACAGCCACGAATAGACGAAGATTCCAAGAATCCCCACAGGCATGCCAAGCATTTCGGAGTACTTGCTGGAGTTCACCAGAACGCAATTACCTATTTCTGCCTGGATAAACTGGAGGAATCGCCAGCGAACGTAGGGAAGATAGCTGGAGATGATCAATCCTATCACCCCAAGAACTGATACCAATGCGCCGGCAAGGCGTGCCCCCAACTCCGGTGGTAATTGTTCTGGCTCGTTAGGTAGTGCGCCGTGAGGTGTTCGAGAGATATCGGCTTGTCGATTCGATCTCATCATTACCCTCATACGACCTGGAAATACCAACCTGCCTTTGATCATACAATTTCGCGATCCGCTCAGTTCTTCTTATCTGGCACTCGGAAGTACGAGCGCATTATTTCGGCCGCGAGGTTTGCCGCGAACCTGCCACTGCTGTGGTCCAAGTAAACGGTTAGGACGATCCGCGGATTCTCTCGCGGCGCCAGGAGCGTGAACCAGCCATGATTGGGCATGTTCCCCTGTGCGTCGGGAATGCCGTACTGCGCTGTGCCCGTCTTCCCGGCGATATCGGCGCCCGAAACCTCCGAATCATAAGAGGTGCCGACGTAGGAAGTCCCATTGTCGGTCTTGCCGATTAACATTCCCGCCCGCAGTCCGTCCTTGATGATATCCAGGTAACCTTTCTCAACCGGCAGTTGGCGGATGGTTTCGGGCTTGAAGGATTTGACGACCTTCCCTTCACCGTCGGTTAGCTCCATTACTAACTGCGGTTTGTACACGGTGCCGTTGACAAGCGCAACGGTGGCGACAGCCAGCTGGAGTGGTGTAGCGATCACAAAACCCTGGCCTATCGCCATATTGTAAGTGTCACCTCTATACCAGGGCTCGCCGATAGCCTGTTTCTTCCAGTCCTCAGTGGGAATGTTTCCCGCCGCTTCTCCCGGCAGATCGATACCTGTCGGCGCGCTGAAACCGAAGAGCTTTGCGTAGTGGACAAGGCGGTCCACGCCCAACCCTTGCCATTTGCCATCGGGCGGGCCACCTGCAGTTTCGTAGAAATACACGTCGCACGAGTTGGCGAGAGCGGTGATCACATCCTGGGCGCCGTCCGCTATCCAGCAAAGCATACGTGTTCCCCCACCGCCCCACGGATTAGGTATGGTTATGTAGCCCGGGCAGAATATCTTGGTGGACTTGTTGACAATGCCCTCTTGTAGAGCCCCCGCCGCGTTGACGACCTTGAATGTCGATCCCGGTGGTTCCGCATCGCTGATGGCGTGATTCATCAACGGCCGCTCGGGGTCGTTCAACAGGGCCGACAGTTGTTCGTTGCTGATGCCTTTGGAAAACAGGTTGTTGTCGTAGGATGGCAGGGATACCATCGCCAGAATCTGGCCGTTGCGTGGGTCCATGGCTATCGCCGAGATCTGGCCGTAATCCTTCAGGTGGGCCTGGGCGATACGAGTGATCTCCTGCTGCAACGCGATGTCGATGGTAAGCCTGAGATTGTCGCCGGGAATGGGATTCTTGAAGAAGAGGGTTTCGACCTCGCGGCCCGTAGCATCTACCTCCATTTGTCTTTCGCCCGGTTCGCCTCGAAGCTCATGTTCGAAGGTCAGTTCCAGACCTGTCTGGCCGACTCTGTCGTTCGCCTGGTACTTCTTAACAGGATCATCCTTTAGCTTCCCATACTGTTCCTTCGAGATGGCGCCTACGTATCCGAGGATCTGGGACGTCACCGAACCGTCAAGGTACTCGCGCATTGGCTGGACCTGGACCATGGCGCCAGGCAGCTCGACGTGCCTCTCCTCCACTGTAAAAGCAACCTCCCAGCTCACGTTGGTCTTGATCGGTGCCGGCGTGAAGTTGTCCGTGCTGCGTTGTCCCTTAGGCGGCAGCTCGATCAGTTCCCGTATCTTATCCGGCGACATACCCAGGATCGTGCCGAGTCGCTCGTAGACAGGGTCTGGTTTATTCGGAAGATCGGCAGGAACGATCGAGATGGTGTAGCTGGGCGTGTTTCTAACCAGAAGGATGTGATTTCGATCGTAGATTACGCCTCTGGGCGCTTCGACGCCCATCAGCCTGAAACGGTTGTTGTCGGCGACTCGGCGATGCTCCTCACCCTGCACGATCTGTAAGACCCAGAGTTGCCTTATAAGGATGGCGAAAACCACGACAATCATTACCTTGAAGGCTATTATGCGCCCTTGGAAGGGCTCGCGCTCTCCCTCGTCGACAGGATCTTCCAGCGAAGTTATTGGATCGATGCCGGTCTTCCTCACCGTGTCCCCCTCCACCACCTTCGGCTCAGCTACACGTCCTTTGATGTCGTTAGATTGCCGCCCGACATCGACCGCTTCCCTTCGATACCGTCGCTCTTAAGCCTGCCATCCCTCAATTCAAAGATTATGTCAGCCCTCCGCGCCAACTCGCCGTTATGAGTTACGATGACAACGGTCTTCCCTGCCTTATGGATTCTAAAGATCTGATCCAAAACCTCAGCCTCGGATTCCGAATCGAGGTTTCCAGTGGGCTCATCCATGAGAAGGATTTCGGGATTATTGGCCAGAGCCCGGGCAATGGCGACTCTCTGCTGCTGGCCCCCCGAAAGCTCACACGGTCTGGCCTTGAGCTTATGGGAGAGCCCTACTGAGGACAGCAGTTCTTGCGCTTTTTCCTTCTGTACCCTCTCCGGGGCTCCCGAGAGCATCATCGCCATCTCCACGTTCTCCTCGGCAGTGAGGTTTTGGAGAAGGTTGAAGAACTGGAATACGAAGCCGATCTTCTTCGCCCTTAACTCTGCCAGCTTGCTGTTGCTCAGCCCTGTGATATCTAACCCATCGAGATAGATCCTGCCTTCAGTTGGCCTGTCGAGTCCGCCAATCATGTGCAATAAGGTGGTTTTTCCGTGCCCTGACGGGCCTACGATGCAGGAGAAAGAGCCTCTCGGTATCTCAAGAGTTACGCCCCTCAGCGCGAACGTTTTTACCTGGCTCGAGTTGTATGTCTTAACCAGGTTCTCGGTTCTGACGACGACGTCATCCATTGCTTATCGCCTCCACCGGTGTTAGCTTCGATGCCCGCCAGGCCGGGTAGAGGCCCGACACGAGGGACACGAGAAGTGAAAAAGACAGTGACGTAAGGACTAGCCTGAGGTCAATAGCCGCCGGCAAGTCCGAACCCTTCATAAAGGCCGTAAACTCGTTCTGGGATATGTAAGGGGAGGCGACCACAGAGAATGCGATGCCTACCGCTAATCCAACGATGCCTCCGACGAGGCCATATAGCCCTGATTCTAGGAGGAAAACCTCGAAGATGGTCGTCTCCTTGGCGCCGATGGCCTGCAGTATCCCTATCTCGCGCTTCCTTTCGTAAACGGCTGTCATCATGGTGTTAACTATCCCAAAGGCGGCCGCCAGGATCGCCACGGCGGCGATAAGCTGCAGCGTCACGCTGACGGTGCTGACGATGGACAGGACAGATCTGAGCAGTTGTTTGTCAGATACCACCGCGACGTTGGCGGTGTCCTGAATCCTTTGTGTGTATTCCTCAATTCTTGAAATGTCGTCGACCTTCACCGCTATGAATGAGACGTTATTCCCTACGCCATAGATTTCTTGGGCCACTGCCAGAGGCAAGAATACCGCAGTGTCATCCCTGGTTCCCGTCTCTTTGAGAATCCCCTTTATGGGGAACTTGTTCCCCCTTATCGTCAGCTCGTCCGTCGGGTTCAACTTAAACTGCTGTGCGATGGCAGAGCCTATGACGACGGCCTTTTCGTCATCTGAGCTAAAGTAACTCCCCTTCTCTATCTCCCAACCCTTGAACGCTTTCATCTCATTCGGCGGATTGCCGATCACAGGGATAGGATTGTTGTCGTAAGCGGTTTTCTCGCTGATATAAGGGACGGCGGTGAGACCCTTTATTGCGGAGATCTGCTTCACCACGTCGAGAGGGATGGCCTCGGGTAGCTGCTCTCCGGTGAGGACCGATATCTGCTCGTAGGCGCACCAGCCCTTGGGCGTCACGACCAGGTTGGCGCCAAGGTCTTTCGACTGCTTTTTTATTTCGTTGTCCAGGCTCCCTCCGATAGACAGGAGACCCACTAGGCAGGCTATCCCGATAGTTATGCCAAGTAGGGTGAAGACAAACCGCCCCCTCGCCCGGGTGATGTTTCTTACCACGAGTTTTGGTATGTTCAATATGTTACCCTCCTCAGAAAGTGAGATGTCTCACGATATCGACTTGTGTGGCTGTGAACTCCGTGTCTTTCCACAAAAGATCGACCGCCACGCGAAATTGGCCGCGGGTCCTCGTAGTGCGGACGGCGCTCCCTGTGACGTTCACTTCATCCCACTCCTGTGGCACTTTACCGTAGGATCTGACGGGGATGTAGAAACTTGCACAGTTAGTCCTTTTGCACGTGATGGCTTCTCTTGTGTCAATCACGGCAAACAAGCTTGGATCATCCTTTGAAATCTCCGCCACGACCCCCGTGAAGGTGATGGTGCCCTTGTACGCGAACGGGTCCCTGAAAATATCGTCGACGGTTAGCACCCCTCCTGCCCGTGCCCTCGTGCTACTGCAGCCGGTAAAGCCGATGCTGGCCACAAGTAGGGCCGTCAAGACGGCAAAGAAATATTTGTTCACGATAGCCTCCAAGAAATCAAAGTAAGCCACCCTGAGGTACAAAAAGAACAATGTATCCGATGTGCGAGAAAATTGGTTAGCTCTGAGCGATCCTTGGAGGGGGGTGAATGGATTCTAAAGGAGATTCGAGGGGTTGCTGTTTGGCTGCTTCTGGGGTATGTACTTCTTGAAAAGAGACAGATAGCGTAGAAGATGATGCCGTAATAACGGATTGGCACGACAGAAGTGGGCAATTCGGCGTGGAACAACCGTCGAGATTCTGCATCTCGCCTTTGCTGGCGCACTCACCGCAGCAGGGCTTATGATCGGCCTTGTTCCCAAGAGAAGCGGCGGACACGGTCGCCAGCTGGCCAGCAAAGGCCAGAACTAACGCGGCCAGGATTACTGTGGAAACAATCCTTAACTTCTGGAGATTTTGAAAGAGAGTTTTCAAATGGAACAGAATATTGAGCACAATCTAAATCCCTGAACTCTTACGCCCGTCGTCATGCCGGATTGAGCCAATTATAATCAATCATAGCCCGTTTGGAAACTCAGAAGTCGATGGAATTGGCTGGGGCAACTGAGAGTCTTCGCCAAAGGCCACAGCGATTTCATCGTGCTGGTCAAGAGCAATGTTCCGTGGATTACCTGGATACTGCCTGCCGTTCACATAGGCAGCAAGCTGGTTGCTTGCGTCGGTAGTATAGCCGCCTATGTTATTTCCATTGAAGAATACACCCCACACATCAAACAACAATCCGAGCGTTGGCTTGAAGCTTGTGTCTACCGTTTCAATATGAACAATGCCTGATGGATCATGGGTATGCACCGGCACCTCTGCTTCTCGTGAGAGACCAATATTTTTAGGCACAACGATTTTGTGCCCGCTGATGTAAATATCAAGATGTACGTGATGATGAAGCGTTGGCGGATCAGAAGGTGGAAGATGCAGAGCAGCTATAACGCCTGGAAGGTTATCGGCATCGGGCTGCCAGGTAGTGTTGTCTTTGCCTAAATCGAGTGTTTGATGTGATAAGCGGTCTTGCACAATGTTACCACTACTCGTATTGGCGGCAGCCGCATGACCTTGTGGCTTTTGTTGCGTAGAATTTTGCCGAGGAAATAATAGAAATGCTCCCCCAATTATTACTATGGCCGCCACAATCATTTCGCGCCACAGTGTCCACGCACGACGACTATCACGCCTTCTCGTTTTCTGCCCGCCAAGCATTCGTTTTTCACGTCGAAGCGTCTTTTTCTCTTTTTTTGTTAGACGTGCATGTTCCTCTTGGTTGGTATTCGTATGCAGTTTCCCTTTCTACTGACCGGGACCACACCAGCCCGCTTGATGGCATCGTTCAGGTCGGACATTGCCGTCAACTCCTCTTAAGTCTGCTGCCTGGAAGAGCCCACCAACCCGTTGGCGTCTCCAGCGAAAAGCCCCTGGCCGGCCACTGCCCTGATGTGGTTCAAGACTTCCTGATTATGAAGGCTGTAGTGGCTCCACGTTCCGTGGGTCTGCCGTGAGACGATTCCTGCTTCGAGCAGAATATTCAGGTGGTAGGAAATCTTCGATTGGGCGAGGCCAAGCAGTTCCTGGAATTCACAGGTACAGAGATCCGGCCGCTGCGCCAGAAGGTAGACCATTTGTATTCTAATGGGGTCACCGATTGCGCTGGCCACAGCCGCTAACTTGATTGCATCGGAATCAGGGAGCAGCTGCAGGTCGCCGCGCCTTACCCTGGGAGCCTCAGTGTAGCAGTGAGCCAATCTCGATCACCCCCTGCAACAAGTTTTCTTGATTTATTCTCGCTACAAATATACTGCTCCGGAGCGGGCAAAGTCAAGTGAAAACTGCTTCACGCACCAGTCTGTCAATATGTGTTCCAACCTTGCCCTCGAAACTGCTGTCTCGTGTTGAGCAGCACAACGAGCAGCGTAGCCGCCGTCATCGCACCTGGAGCTATAACCTGCGCCTGGCGGAGGGCGAGCAGAACCAGAGCGTTCTCACGGAAGAAGCTAATGAACAAGCAGCCAATGGCGTACAGCAAGAAGTAAATCAACAGGAGGGTATAGATATTGCTGGCTTCTTCTTGAGCGGCGTCGGTAGGTAAGTCGAGGCGCTGCACTCTTTTATAGACGGAGGCAATACCCTGTGAAGTGGAATAGGTACTTTATAGGCGCGACCCTTGCCGTTCTCGCGTTGGTTAGCGTCGTGCTACTTGGGAGCCTGAGTGGTGGATTCGCCCAAGGCGGAGTGCTTTCCGCTCCTGCTCAACAACTCACTCCATCTCCAACCCCGTCCCCAAGCGGAACGTCGGGACCTGGTGGACAGTGGGGACCCTGCGGGCCGTGGGGACCTTGGGGAACGCCTGGCCCGGGCGGGCAAATGGTGCCGAGCGGAACGCCGGGACCTGATGGCGAGTGGGGACCTTGCGGCCCGTGGGGGCCCTGGGGAACACCCGTTCCAGGTGGGCAAATGAGACCGGGCGGGACTCCGGGACCTGGTGGTCAAATGGCACCGAGCCCAACTCCCTGAGCTACCATCCAGCTAGTGCCCGGCGGAATGATGGACAGCCGGAGTACAGGTGCGACGGAAGAAATGGGGATGATGGGAAGCCCGTTCGCTTCAACCACGAAGCCAATCGGTATGGATGAGCCGTGAGTATAGCCGAGCGCCACATTCAAAGCACGGGCAACTCAGACCTGACCTTCAACGAAATACACGGCTTCGCCGATAACTTCTACGTCCCCATCTACGAAACCAGCACAGGAAACTACGCTTTTGAACTTATCATCTTTGAACTTATCATCGATCGCGTGAGCGGCGCGGTGATGCCAGAGCCTGGCCCTGATATGATGTGGAACACCAAGTACGGCACGATGGACGGCGGGATGATGGGACATGGAGGCCAGCAACAGGGCGCCCAGGTGACGCCGACGGTGGAAACGCCAGTTAGCCAGGATCAGGCGGTAAGACTGGCTCAGGAGTTTCTGACCAGCTACCTGCCGGGCACGATGACTGGTGATGTTCACAGCTTTTACGGCTACCGCACTATCGAGGTGACGCGGGGTGGCCAGATGCAGAGGATGATCTCCGTGAACGGGTACAACGGAGCAGTATGGTACCACACCTGGCACGGCGACTTCCTGGAGGGCTGGACGCGCCAGGGCTGGTGCAGTGATCATTATCCGGTAATGCCGCGCTGCATTCTTGCGCTGCACACCACGCCTTCCATCGGAGGCTCCGGTTCAAGGAAGTGAACTGTGCCGACCATCGAAGGAGATGATGGCTCTCAATATACGGCTTCGGAACCCTGGCGCACCTTGGGCCGACGCACGTCGCCCTGGCTCTCGTGGTGATCGGAGGGTATCTAACGAGGCCGTGGCGATAGAGCAAAGACCCCGCTCGTCGTCGGTGTACGGCGCAGTGCGTTCGGATCGACAAGTCAGGGCATGCAGCAAAACTAAACCGATAGAACCGCAGCCAATAATATTATTTGTTCAATAGCTGGTCGATCTTCGCCTTCATTGCGCCGTAACTGTGGTCTTTGAACTCCTGGCCGTCGATCAGAATGAAGGGGGTATACGCTACGCCGACCTTGCGACCTTCGTTGAAGTCATCTGCAATTATCCGCTTGTACCTTCCGGAGGCCATCGCCTCGTCGAATTGTTGCATGTCGAGGCCCAGACGGCTGGCACGCGCCTGCAGGTCGTTGAGTGCCAGGTGTTTCTGGTCCGCGAAAAGAAGGTCGTGCATTTCCCAGAACTTTCCCTGCTCGCCGGCTGCTTCGGAAGCCTCGGCCGCTGGCACGGCGAAGGGATGATACTGCAGCGGGAAATGACGATAAACCAGGGCTACCTGTCCCTGATAGTCCGCGATCAGCTTCTTAAGAACGGGGTCCGCTGCCTGGCATGCCGGGCACTCGAAGTCGCCGAACTCGGTAATGACCACTTTCGCATTCTCAGGCCCAAGCCGCCAACCTGCATTTGGCCTGCTGGATGCAGAAGGATTACTAGCAGTCGTCTGATTGCTGATTGGTACACTCGCAGCAGCAGTGCTGGCGGCCGGCCTGGACAGTGCTGGTGGGGCCTCAATCGGCGCCTTATAGAAGCTACCAAGGGAAAGACCAACGGCGACCGTTAGCAACGCCGCGGCTCCGACGGTCCCAAAATATCTGACATTTGCCCTATCTGCCGACGCGAGCCAAGTGTCTCCGCTAAACAGATGGCGCCTGGCCATCAGAGTTGGACCTGCCAGCGCCAGAATGGCGATGTCTCGTGCGACAGTCCACGGCCCGATAGACTCCGAAAGCCCCACAAAGCATCCGCAGTCGCCCGACTTGCCCTGTGCAATGGCGACGAGCATCAGGGCGAGAAACATGCCCAGCAAGACCGCGGCTCCATAGCTGACGATTCTGATGAGTAGGCCAAGCACCAGAAAGCTGCCCAACGGCAGCTCTATCCACGGCACCAAAAACGCCACGATGGGCACAACCGGATCAGGAAACACCCCGTACGTGTTCTTCAGTATCGCCTCGAACGCGGACGGGTAAGCAAGCTTGCTGCCGGCGGACCAGATGAAAAACGCACCGAGCACCAAACGCGTCGCCAGCGCCACCTTCGGGTTCTTCAGGAAGCTCTTCCAGGCCGGATCGGCCGCCTGGCGAGGTTCTCCACGCTCCCGCGGCGTTTTCTCCACCTTGTGCATTCGATTAGTTGCCACCGGCGTTTTCCTTATACTTGCTACCTTTGTCGGTTGTTTGGTGTGTTTGTTCACGATAGCCTCCAAGAAACCAAAGTAAGCCACCCTGAGATGCAAAGAGAACAATCAATGCGTCAGATGTGCCGGAAAACTGAGTTAGCTCTGAACGATCCTTGGTGGTGGCTGGATGGATGCTGGAGGAGCTTCGAGAGGTCGCTGTTTGATTGCTTCAGGCGCATAGACTTCTCGTAAAGAGATAGATAGCGCAGAAGGTGAAGTCGTCATCACGGACTGGCACGACAGAAGTGGGCAGTGCGGCGTGGAACAGCCGTCGAGATTCTGCATCTCTCCTTTGCCGCTGCACTCGCCGCAGCACGGCTTGTGATGGGCTTCGTTCTCAAAAGAAGCGGCGGAAACAGATGCTAATTGGCCAGCAAGGAGCAGAACTAACGCCGCCAAGGCTACTGCGGAGATGATCCTTACAAGGGCCCTTTGCGTACGGTTCTCGTGCTTGCTCATTTGGTAATTGCCTTTTGTCTCCTCGCTGGGTCCCTATAGCAAGTTGGCAATACCACCCAGCAGACATTCTCAAGCTGCCGAGAAGGAGACAGTCGTATCGAGTATTCCGACGGGGACATACACTTCTTCTCTGAGCCCGAAGCGGAAGCCGTCGCCACACACCCTGGGTAGCAGGCACCGATGCAATTTGGCCAGAGCTGCCGCAACTGCAGTTTAGGAAGCCGCCTTTTGACTTAGTGCCGCTTGTGCGTCTTCCAGGGGCTCGTCCTGAACGTATAGCAGTCCAAGCGCTAAAGATGCCTCGGCCTTCGCCAGTTCCCTCCCAAGATAGGCGGCGTGGTCGAGCCGGGAAAGCAAGCCTCGCTTGATGGCGAGCTTGGCCACGTCTTCGGCTCGAACACCCCGAATCACTTCGTCGAGGGTGCCGTCCGTGGTGTAATGCTCGCAGACGATCGCCTGGGCGTCCCGGTCCAGCAGGATCACGAAAAATCCTTCCGAATCGTGTACCCACTCCCGGTTGCTGACCCGCTGGGCCTCTATCATCTTGGGCATCTGGATTTTAGGTGGCAGGATCGGCGGGGCTTCCTTAGGCCGGGCCAGGTAAGTCTGTACAATGTCCACGAGCCGAGGCACATCCCGCGTGCCGATCTCATCCACCACGGCAACACGCTGCCGGAACGCTTCCAGTTCCTCGTCGGCGATGTTCTTCAAGATGGGACGTGGCCCGACGGCCCCGACGATCCGATGGTTTTCGTCTACACCACTAGCCTTGAAGGACAATAGCGCCTGGCCGGCCCTGTGGCCTCGGGAGTCTCGCCCGCAGAGTATCAGGTAACCGATGTTGGGATTAGCCACCACATTACGGATCACGCGCTCAACGCCCAGATTCTCCGTGGAGAGCGGACCCACGATCGTTACACGGCCGAGTAGCCCGGCTGCCTGCACTTCGGCCAGGAGGTCCCTATCGGCCAGCGTGCAGATCGCTACGCTGGAAGAGGGCTCCCCTACCAGGTAGTCACCCTCCACCACCGGCCATTTCTGCACAGAGTCTGGCTGCACTGGCTTCGTCCCACACGTATCACCACAGCCGCAAGGGGAGGAGGTCTCGATCTCTTCCGTAGGAGCCTCAGCCCCGATACTTTGTTCGCTGCGTAGCAGTGCGCTGAAATCGTTGTAAGGCGCGATAGGCAGGCAAACCTCGCATCCCAGACACCGGTGGCGCTTCTTGTTCCCTTCTTCCAGCCAGCGCCGCATATCGACCTGGGCCGCCCTGGACTCCGCGCTGTCGATCCGCCCAAGGTCCCCCTGCAGCGCCTCCAATGCGTCGAGCAAACACTCGCAGGACGCGCACTTCTTGACCCTGTGTACTTGATCTAACTCTTGATGGATCCGCTTGATGGCATCGTTCAGGTCGGACATTGCCGTCAACTCCTCTTAAGTCTGCTGCCTGGAAGAGCCTACCAACTCGCTGGCGTCTCCAGTGTAAAACCGCTGGCCGGTCAACGACCTCATTCGGTTCAAGACTTCCTGATTATGAAGGCTGTAGTGGCTCCACGTTCCGTGGGTCTGCCGTGAGACGATTCCCGCTTCGAGCAAAATATTCAGGTGGTAGGAAATCTTCGATTGGGCGAGGCCAAGCAGTTCCTGGAATTCGCAGGTGCAGAGGTCTGGCCGCTGCTCCAGAAGGTAGACCATTTGTATTCTAATGGGATCGCCGATAGCGCTGGCCACAGCCGCTAACTTGACTGTATCGGCATCAGGGAGCAGATGCAGGTCGCCGTGCCTTACCCTGGGTATCTCAGTGTAGCAGTGATCCAAGCTCGATCACCCCTTGCAACAAGTTTTTTTGATATATTCTCGCTACAAATATACTGCTCCGGAGCGGGCAAAGTCAAGTGAAAACTGCTTCACGCATCAGTCTGTCGATGGATGTTCCAACCTTGCCGTCGAAACTGCTGTCTCGTGTTGAGCAGCACAACGAGCAGCGTAGGCGCAATCATCGCACCTAGAGCTATAACCTGCGCCTGGCTGAGGGCGAGCAGAACCAGGGTGTCCTCACGGAAGAAGCTGATGACGAAGCGGCCAATGGCGTACAGCAGGAAGTAAATACACAGAAGAGTGCCGCTAGCAAAACTCCTCATCCTCAGCTTCCAGAGGATGCCGAATACGATCAGGTCCCACAAAAGTTCGTAGGCGGCCGCCGGATGTGCCGGCACGCCGAGTTTCGGCGCGAGCGAGTTCGGGTGAGTGTACGCCACGGCCCAAGGCAGATTAGCGGGCGCGCCGAAAACGTCGCCGTTAATGAGACACCCAACTCGTCCTACGGCCTGTCCGAGGATCAACGCCGGGGCCATAGCATCACCCAGTCGTCCAACCGGGATACTTCGAAGCCTTGCGTAAGCGCTGCCTACGCCGATTCCACCGATGATAGCGCCATAGATCGCCAGTCCACCTTCCTGAAACGCTATGATGGCCGAAGGGTTGCTCACATAGTAACCGAACTTGTCGACCACATGGAATAATCGGGCGCCTACGATTCCTCCGACGATGGCCCAAGGTAGTAATGAATACACGTCTTCATCTGCAATGCCTCGTCTCCTCGTTTCACGCAGGCCCACTGGAATTGCTATGACGATAGCTACCACACTCATGGCGGCGTGCCAGCTAATGCTGAAAAACCCAAGAGACACGATGATGGGGTCTATCCCGATAGTAATCATTCCGAGAAAACACCACCCAATATAGTTTCCGTGCGGAGTTGTGGCAGGGCGGAGTACTGAATCACGTTTTCGTGAGTGCCATTGTAGGCGCATCTCGACACGCCGACGCTGTGGACGGATCGTGCTGCTTTGTACGTATCCACCAACGGGCGACAGTCTTGACCTCGAGTCGTCCAGTAGCCAGATGCCTCGGTTAGCCCAAAGGTCGAAACAAATAGAGCAACGCCAACAAATAGGCTGGCGAGTACGCTTCCCCTTGAGATAGGAGGCACTTTCCCTGCATTGCCTCCAGCCAGACGAATGATTCTCTCTTCTGTCACACTAAACGCTCCTGCCGGAGCCTGCTCAGGGTCGGGCCAATGCTGATCGCTGGTGAAGACTTTCAGCAACGCGTTAGCCAGGCTAACGAGGCTTGTTCCTTGTGCAGCTAGGTGATCAGCCTCGATCTCCTTTGCCAGCTGGTATCGCTGCCGCAATTCGCCGACAACTGGCAGCATCCGAAACGCGCTGGTAACCACGCGCATCCCAAGGAGCTTCAACGGGTCCCTATTACGCAGATGGCAGGATTCGTGCAGCAGCCCCGCTCTGAGTTCCTCCTGTGAAAGCTGTCGGATCACGCCGGTGCTTACGCATATTTGCATGTTGCGAATGCCGTGGCAGAACGCGTACAGCCTTTCGTCCCTAACGCAGATAACGTCATCCAGAATGCCTAGCCCAGTTGCGGCTTTGACTAGCTTTCGCGGTGCTGGACACGCGCGCGTCTCTACTATGCGCGAGAGTCTCCTGGCCTTTCTTAACTGGCCCCATAATGTCCAGCCGGCCGCTAACAGAGAAGAGATGACGAGGCCAAGACTGAAAAACGTAGGCAGATGGGACAGGACCTGCTTGCTGCAACTAAGCAGGTAAGGGTTCTGTGTGCAAGCTTTTTGGTAGGCGATGACAATGGGGGATAAGCTGTGTGGTCTGAACCAGATGTCAAGCCCCAGGAGTAGTAGGGCCGCTGCAAATGTAGCGGGGATAGCTACCGCCCGCGTTTGCACTCCTCGTAAGCTGGTTTTGTCGAGCAATGCCACCACCGTTCGCAAATCGAAATCTTGCACAGGTCGGAGCTGATTCTAAGCAATATATCAAGAAAAGTCAATGAAGGAATAAATACGAAATACGAAGACGAAGGTCGCCACCGTGGAGTCGAAAGTGTTATCCTGAAGCTCCAGGAACTGCGCATCCATCAAACGCAGTTTGCCGATCATCGTGTCGCTGCTCGCTCAGCGCAAACCGTCTACAGTTCTTGCCTGAAGTTTTGCCATTTGAATGAAGGGCCCGTGCCAGGTATGGTACCAGATCTCGCCACTGTAGCCATTAACCGAGAGCATCCCTTCGATCTCCCCATCGCGCAACGTGTGCAACGTATAGTAGCCGTAGAATTCGTCAGGTTCGTCCACGTCCAGTCGCAGCCCCTGGGTTTTGAGGTACTGCCTCGCCAGATCCTGCGCCCGTGTTGGATCGATAGGCATGCTTGTCGTTTGAGACCATCCCAAACTCCACCGTCCCATCATGCCTCGCATCATCCCGTACTTGACGTTCCAGACCATATTCGGGCCCATTTCTGGGAACACCGCTCCAGTGTACTTGTCGACGAGCATCTCGAAGGCGTGCATACCAGTGTCCTGCTCCACGACCTGGGCATAGTAGTTACCGGCGAACTCCATCACTTCGTCCAGTTTCAGGTTACGGTTGCCTGAGCCTGTGACGTAGTTCTGGGCGGTAGTCACAGCTCGTTCGACACCAATTGGCGTGGCATTTGCTGCCGCTGGGCCACCCATCATCCCTGCCATCCCAGACATCCCCGTCATTCCCCCGTAGCCAAACCCCCTGGCGGTGCCACTTAACGGCGCCGCGACGACACGAGAAGCGACAAAAAGCCCGCCAACGCCAATAAGGAATGCAGCCAATCCAGCGATGAATAGACCCTTCGCGCGCATATCCTGCCTCCTGCTATTTGCCCTCCAGATCGCGCCGCATCTGCTCAAACTCGTCCCGCGTGATCTCGCCTCGGGCGTAGCGCTCTCGCAAGATGTCAAGGGCACGAGTCCTCGGAGTGGTGGGCCCCACTTCGCTCGGGCGGCCTTGCTGGAAAAGCCAGACAACGAGTGATACCACGCCGGCGATGACCAGCACCCAGAAGAGCAGCATTACGATACCCCAGAAGGGGCTAAAACCTCCCCAAGCCCCCCAACCTTCCCAGCCCATCATCCCCGGCCACATCATCATGCCTCCACCCAGCAGGCTAAAGAGCAAGAGGACCAGTACGATCACTAGAATAATCGTGGCGATATCTCTTCCTTGCATAGCAGTTTCCTCCTTGTTCAACTGCGGCGCTTCGCCACCCGGAGTACCATCACCCTTATCGTGGCACTTGGCCTGCCGATGGCATCAGCACCGATTCCACGGCTTAGAAGACACCTTGCTTGAAGCCCCCCCGCAAAGCGGGCATTCAGCAACCTGGAGCCCTATGACCTTGTCTCTGCCACTCATCGGCTTGCGTTGGTGAACTTGCTTGCCGATGCCCTTGCCAACTCCTTTTCACCACTGTATCATTTATGATATCACGAATATCACCAATTGATAATACATTGATTTGATATGGAGTTAGCCGACCGGCCTTAGCCAATCGAACGTCTCTAACCACCTCGCGTGTCTGCGGGAGTGTGGGCTGGTTATCTATGAACAGACAGGCCGATACGTCCGCTATCAGTTGAGCGACACGCGGGTGGCCGCTATCCTGGGTCTGGCCGAGGAACTCCTGGCTGACGTGGCGAAGGGCATATACGAATGTACCCGCTACAACGTCCTGGAGGAAGACCAGGTACCTGACCTTTGAGAATGCCCCAGCACTGCCTGAGATAGCGGTTGGATTGCCGCAGGGTGCAGCCGGTCAAGTGCCCCACCCAAATGGCGAACGTCGTGTTCGTTGGCAACTACCGGCGTAAGCTCACTAACCGGCAAAGCTTTCCTGGATGAAACCAAACGGTATCGTTACAGAACCTCGGATTATTGAGGAGGCCCAGGCCGCGATTGCGACCGTGGCAGGAGGCCAGCTCATGAACGACCTTAGACAGCGAAGTGTAGTTCCGCATCAGCTTATTGTGACGGAGCGGGATTCCGATCGAGACCGACTCGATCAGACGCTCAATATCCAAGTGATCCTGAGCCTGGTCTTGGGAGTGCTTGGCATAATCGCCGCCGTAATTGTCTCTCGTCTGTCCCGGCGCATCGTCCGTCTTTTGGAGGAAGTGCGCAGCCAGCGGGACCGCGTGGCGGAACTAGCTGAGAGAGAAAAGTGCCAGGCTGACGAGGTGGACGCGATCATCGAGAATATGGC
>JAMDCE010000331.1 GCA_023489135.1 Chloroflexota bacterium | reverse complement strand
ACGGAAAAGACATATTGACTATTGAAGGGCTGGCGGAGGGGGAAAAGCTGCATCCCATACAAGAAGCCTTCATCGAGTACGGCGCCATCCAGTGCGGTTTCTGTACTCCTGGGATGTTGCTCTCGGCGAAGGTACTTCTAGATGAGAACCCGATGCCGACAGAGTCGGAAGTCAGGCGAGCCCTGATGGGGAATCTCTGCCGCTGCACCGGCTACGCGAAAATCGTCGAGGCGATAAAGGCAGTGGCAGAACAGAGCCTTTAGGTTCGAAACCCGTCATTTCGCACGCAACAAGGGAGTTCCGGCGTTAGGGCACCTTCTCTGGTGGGGTACGAAGTTCAAACCGGGAAGGCTAGCCTCTGCAGGAAGGAGCAAGAGAAGATGGGCTATTCCGTAATAGGCAAGAGAATGCCGCGTGTGGACGGACTGGAGAAAGCGACCGGTGTGGCCGTTTTCACCGATGATATCGTCCTCCCAAACATGCTGCACGGGAAGATCCTTCGAAGTCGCTACCCACATGCCCGCATCCTGAGCATAGACACCAGCCGGGCCGAGGAATTACCGGGGGTCAGGGCGGTGGTCACGGCTAAGGACGCCCCGGAGGTGAACTACGGGCCGTGGCTAAGGGACCAAACGGTTTTCGCGCGGAACAAAGTGAGGTTCCTAGGCGAAGAGGTCGCCGCCGTAGCCGCCACAGATCTGGATACGGCCGAAGAGGCTCTGGACCTAATCCAGGTGAATTACGAGGAGTTGCCGGCGGTCTTCGATCCCTTTGAGGCTCTGCGTTCCGGTGCCCCGGCGGTTCACGAGGATTTGGACAATTATGAGTCTCTCTATCCAATGCTGAAGCACGGGAATGTCTGCTCGACCACTAAGTTTTACCACGGCGACGTGGACAAAGCCTTTGCCGATTCTTACCTTGTCGTTGAGGATACCTTCAAGACGCAAAGCGTTCACCAGTCCTATATGGAGCCTAGGGTGGTTGTCGCCGTCTTCGACGCGTCGGGCAGGCTGACCGTCTGGACGAGCACGCAGTCGGTCTACACGACCATCGGCCTGCTTGCAGTGGCCCTGCAGATGCCCATGACCAAGATCAGGTGCATCGCTCCTCGGGTCGGCGGTGGGTTTGGCGGCAAGATGGATCCATTGATCGAACCCTTCGCGGCCCTTCTGGCTCGAAAGGCGAAGAAGCCGGTCAAGATAGCCCTGACCAGAGAAGAGGAGCTGATAGGAACGAATCCCCGGCACGCCTGCACGACCCATCTGAAATTGGGAGTGGGACAGGAGGGTGTCTTTCAGGCCCTGGAGGCCGATATCGTCTATGACGGTGGTGCTTATGCTCACGAAGGGCCAGGCGTCACCGACTTTGGCGCCATTCGGGTCAGAGGGCCATACAAGGTGCCCAACGTAAACATCGTTTCTAGGTGTGTCTATACCAACAAGACGGTAGCCGGGGCTTTTCGCGGCTATGGTAACCCCCAAGTCAGCTTTGCTCGAGAATCCCTTCTAGACGTCGCCGCCGAGAAGCTAGGAATGGATCCGGTGGAGTTTCGGCTCAAGAATCTGGTTTCCAGGGGCGACTCTATCGTCACCGGTCAAGTGCTTCACAGTGTGGGAATACGAGACTGCCTCACCAAAGCGACGGAACGGGCCGGATGGGGTAAGCCTCCGACCAAAGCGGATCGAGCCATTGGCTTTGCCTGCCTGGAACACACCGCCGGGATCCTGGCCTCGGCCGCGTTCCTCAAGATCAACGAGGACGGAACGGTATTGGTCCTGACCGGGGCCATTGAGATTGGTGGGGGGCAGCAGACGATTCTGGCGCAAATTGCGGCCGAGGAACTGGGAGTGCCGCTGGAGCACATTGGCATGGTCATGGGCGACACAGATGCCACCGCCTATGACTGGGCCACAGTGGCCAGCCGGACCACCTACAACGTGGGCAATGCGGTGAAGATAGCCGCCACCGACGCCAAGAAACAGTTGCTGGAGATGGCGGCGGAGCGCCTGGAGGCCAGGGTTGAAGACTTAGAGATCGTCGACGCGATTATCAGCGTGAAGGGAGCGCCAGACAGAGGGGTATCGGTGCGGGAAGTATCCTTTGATGCACACTACCATAAGGGTGGACCGATCCTGGGCCGGGGCTCATTCTATCCCGAGGAACCTTCACGGGATCCCAGCATCATGGCGGGTGTGGCCACGGCGCTTTGGCCGACCCACATCTACGGCACTCAGGTCGCCGAGGTTGAGGTGGACCGGGACACCGGTCAGGTTAAAGTGGTGAACATGGTGGCGGCACACGATGTGGGTACGGCCATAAACCCTCTGAATATTGAGGGCCAGATTGAGGGTGGACTGACCATCGGTCTGGGCTATGCTTTGAGCGAGGAGATTCTTTTCGACGGGGGCAAAACGCTCAATCCCAGCCTGATCGACTACAAACTCCCCACGGCCGCTGACGTTCCACCTATCGAGCCGATCATTGTGGAAGACTACGACCCTACAGGGCCCTTCGGAGCCAAGGGGGTAGGCGAGCCCGGGCTGGTTGCTACGGCTCCGGCTATCGCCAACGCCGTGTACCGGGCGGTAGGGGTGCGGATCAAAGATCTACCCATCACGCCGGAGAAGGTTCTACGCGCGCTTAAAGAGAAAGAGGGAGCGCGGGCGTAGAACGTTGGAAGGTTGGAACGTTCCAACCTTCTGACTTCAGGTGAGCCAACGGATAAAGGTTGCTCGGTGGTCAATACCACGGTGAAGGAAGCAGTAGCAGACACAGCCCGCTGCGTCTTTACACCGTGACAATTCACCGCGGAGGCGCAGAGATTAAGGATCAGGGGCGAGGGGTTAAGGGATAAAGTTATGAGTACTCTTACCCCCCAACCGTTATCCCATAACCCCTATTCCCCTTCTGCGATCTCCGCGGTGAGCTCTAGAGTGAGGGAAGATGCTGGTTGAGGAGAAGTTCACCGTAAGGGCGCCTGTCGAGACCGTTTGGGGTTTCCTGCTGGACGTAGATGGACTGAGCGTTTGCGTGCCGGGTTGCGAAAGCCTTGAAGTTGTTGGCGACGGCGTCTATCGAGCCAGAGTGGCGCAGAAGGTCGGTTTCATCGGCGTCAAATTCGACCTGATATTGACCATCACCGAGATCGATCCCCCACGTCGACTCGTCTCTCGCCTCACGGGAGACGACGTCGGAAAGGCCGGTGCGCTAGACGGCGCAAACACCCTGGAACTCAAAGCTTTGTCCCCCGAAGAGACAGAAGTGTCCTACTCGTCGGAGACGCGCATCGTCGGTCGTCTCGCCACTCTGGGCGAGAGCGTGATGAGGGGCAAAGCCAGAAAACTCGCGGCGCAGTTCGCCAGTTCGGTAAAAGGTAAATTGGAGGAAGGGAAATGACTAAGGTCGTGTTTTTCTGGAACCTACCTCCTGGCATGACTCCAGAGACCTTCGAAGACCACTATCTAAACGTTCACATTCCCATCGCGAGCAGAATACCAGGTTTGCGAAGATACGTTATCGGTAAGGGGCTCGCGATCTCGCCGGAGGAAGGCCCTAGATACTATCGGACGGCCGAGTTGCATTTCGACAATCGGGAAGCGCTGGACAAAGCCCTGGCTTCTCCGGAGAATTTGGCTTCGGCCGAAGACTTTGGTCCCTACGGTGTCGACAATGTAATGATGATCTTCGAAGAGGAGGAAGTCGACCTCCAAAGGCAGAGGTCCTGATATGGCAGACGAGAAGATAGTGAGTGACCAAAGTCTGAGCGTACAGGCCGGGAATCAGGCCGGATACCAGGTATCCCTTCGCAAACGTCGGCACCTCAGCGACCGGAGCTTGAAATGGATATTGATTCTGCCAACGCTAATACTTTTCGTGTCCTTCGGCACTTTCCCGCTATTCTGGTCCCTGGTGCTCAGTTTCACCAAATACAACGTCAACCTCGATCTTTCACCGGTCTTTGTGGGATTCTCTAACTACGCGATCCTGCTGGGCAGCGCAGCCGTCTGGGGCCGATTCGTTATTACCATCAAGTTTGTGGCAATGGCCGTCTTCTCCGAGTTTGTTCTGGGATTTGGCATTGCTTTACTACTGAATCGGAAATTCCGGGGTAGAGGTCTTATAACCATACTGTTCCTAACGCCGATGATGCTGAGCCCGGTTGTCGTTGGGTTGTTCTGGCGGTTCATCTTTGAGCCCGGTTGGGGGATTCTCAACTGGTCTTTGATGAGCACTTTTCACGTTCCGGCGATGGATTGGTTTTCTAAGGCCGACACCGCTCTCTATGCGATTGTCATCGTTGACACCTGGATGTGGACCCCGTTCATGATTCTCATCTGCCTGGCTGGTCTCGGGTCGATACCCCAGTACTTGTACGAAGCCGCCGCCGTCGACCGAGCCTCCACCTGGTTCAAGTTTCGCTATATTACTCTGCCTATCGTTTCGCCTCTACTGCTTATCGCTCTTCTCTTTCGCACGATGGACGCGTTCAAGCTTTTTGACTTCGTTTGGGTTCTCAGTTCTGGTGGTCCAGGCAACTCGACCGAGAGCGTATCCTTTTACTTGTACAGAGAGGCTTTCCAGCGCTACAACACGGGTACGTCCACAGCCCTGGCTTTCATTCTCCTGATCATCATTGTCGCTTTAAGCAATGTGTACATACGCTACCTGGTGAAGGCGCAGCAAACGTAGCTTACCGGTCGGCTAATACTGTATTGAAAGGACAGGATTAGTGAAGAGGAGAGGGAAAGGGAGAACCACCGGCTACCTTCTTAATGCGGTCACCGTGGTTCTTTTGGCTGTTTTCATTTTTCCGATCTTTTGGATGATTCTTGCGTCGTTCAAGACCCAAGCCGATATCTTTGCGAGACCGCCGAAGTTCATTTTTCAGCCGGTCTTGAGTAACTATGCCACCTCCCTGAGTTCGGGAGCCGGCGCGTCGTTCCTCACTAATATGCTCAACAGCGCCATTATCGGCGTCGCCAGCACGGTGATAGCGGTGGGAATGGGAACCCTGGCCGGCTATAGCTTCTCTCGCTTCAATTTCAGGGGCAAGAGCGACATGCTCTTTTACATTCTGTCTCAGCGCATGCTTCCTCCGGTGGTGATCGTCGTTCCGATCTTCATAATGTACAAGTTTCTGGGTCTTCTCGATAGTCACCTCGGGTTGATCATTCTCTACACGGTGTTCAATCTATCTTTTGCCGTCTGGATTATGAAGAGCTTCATCGACGAGATTCCGGTGGACTACGAGGATGCAGCGAGAATTGATGGGTACTCCCGGTTTCAAGCCTTTCGAAAGGTCGTCCTTCCTCAGCTTGTACCAGGTATGATCGCCACCGGGTTCTTTTGCCTAATCGTGGCTTGGAACGAGTTCGTTTTCTCATTGATCCTGACCAGCAGCGTGGCCAGGACGGCTCCTCCTTACATTGCTTTCCAGCGCAGCGTCTTTGGTATTCTATGGGGCGAGATAGCAGCGTCTTCGGTAATGTTTATGCTTCCCATTATCATTTTCACATTCCTGTTGAGGAATCACCTCCTGAGAGGTATGACCTTTGGCGCGATAAAGAGATGAGAGACGCCCGTTAGGAAGTCTGCGAGTTGGAAGGTTGGCACGTGAGAAGGTGCCAACGTTGGAACGTTCTTTAGTCGCCGGGCGGCCGTCGGCCGGTCCGCGGCTTTTGTTCGAACTGCTGAACGACGAGAGGTTGCATAGGATGGCAACGCTTCGATTAGAAGACGTGACCAAGAGATTCGAAAAGGTTGTAGCCGTGAACGGTTTGAGCTTCGACGTCAAGGATCGGGAGTTCCTGATGATCCTTGGCCCTACAGGGGCTGGCAAGACGACCACCCTCCGCTGCATCGCGGGCCTGGAGCAACCGGAGGAAGGTAAGATCTATGTAGATGACGACGTGGTGAACCGACTGGACCCGGCTGATCGAGACGTGGCTTTCATTTTTCAAACCTATGCGCTTTACCCGCATATGACTGTGCGAGATATTCTGGCTTTTCCCTTGAAGGCCCGGCATATTCCCAAAGACGCGATGGACACCAAGATCAAGGAGGTGACCGAGATCCTGAGCATTGGTCACCTCTTGAAGCGGAAACCGAGCTTCCTCAGCGGTGGGGAAATGCAGCGAGTAGCTATCGGCCGAGCTATGGTCCGTACGCCAAAGCTGTTTCTGATGGACGAGCCCTTGAGCAATTTGGACTACAAGCTGCGAGAGCGGATGCGGGTGGAGCTGAAACGCCTGCAGAACGAACTGAAAGCTACGGTGGTCTACGTTACGCACGATCAAACGGACGCTATGGCTATGGCGGACCGGATAGTAGTCATTAATCACGGGGAGTTGCAGCAGATCGGAACGCCGCTGGAGGTGTACGATCGACCGGCGAATCTGTTTGTGGCCAGGTTTGTGGGGAGCCCGACGATAAACTTGGTGGACTGCGTGTTAGAACAGAATGATGGAAACGCCAGACTGAGAGCGAAGGATGGACGTCTCAGTCTGGTGATAGGAGACGAACTGAGCGCCATGCTACGAGATGCTGCGAGCCAGGAATTGATCGTAGGATTCAGGCCAGAGGATGTTCACGTTAGTCAAGAGCCGATGGAGGGGGCCTTTGAGAGCGAGGTCTACGTTGTCGAGTCCGTCGGTGTGGAGAATGTGGTTGACCTTCGCCTGACCGGGAGTATCTGGAAGGCGGTGACCCCACGAACGCTTTCAGTTCGAATAGGAGATCGAGTCTGGGCCAAGCTGGATCTCAGTCGGGTGCGGGTATTTGACGGAAGTACGGAGAAGGCCCTTAACTAAAAGGCATTGATAGAAGAAGGGGTTGCAGGGAATGGCAACTGTGCGACTGGTTGGTGTGACGAAGCGATTCGGCGACCTTGTGGCGATTCATGAGGTTGGCATTGAGATTCGGGATGGAGAATTCATGGTTTTCCTTGGCCCTTCCGGCGGCGGAAAAACGACGACGATGCGCTGTGTCGCCGGCCTGGAGGTTCACGACGAGGGAGACATCTTCATAGACGATATTCTGGTCAACG
>JAMDCE010000022.1:3887-7073 GCA_023489135.1 Chloroflexota bacterium | reverse complement strand
AACCTACCGCCCCCCGCATTTCCCTCCTCAAGAGTATTGGTTCTATTTTGAGGACCGAGACTCTTGAGCGTTCATTATCCGCATACCTTCGTAGTAGATGTCATCGTACGGCGGTGGTGGAACCAGTCTAAGCCGCTGAGTTCCCTTCTTGGCGGCCATAAGTTCCTTAAAACGTCGCTTCTCTTCCTGCAATTGTTTCTTTGGTACTACGAGCTTGGGGCTGGGGGGTGCGGTAGGTTGCGCTGGCTGGATCTTCTTGAAGTCTAGGACCTCCCCCCGCTTCGCATCGTACATAGGCTCAGTCTCGTAGTACCAAAGAAACAATTGCAGGAATGAAGATCATCGAGCGCCCACTGCTTAATAATCGTGTCGACATGGGCTCTAACTGAAAAGTCGATCTTTTCTTCTAGTTGATCCAAGTTGGTACTTGTAGTGTAGGTCTTGGCGCGGTGCCCTTTGCTAGTAGTAACCTCATCCTCTTCCAGGTCCGGTAATCGTTTGAGTAGTGGCTCTAGTTCTGCTGCATACGGTCCGTAATGGTGAAATCTCCACTGAAGTCCTGTGAGGGTCTTTTCATAACGACGGTAATACTCGACATCGACGAGGTAAAGCAGTTTGATAAGCTTGGTCTTGCCTAGGTTTCCTTCTTCTTCACGCACACGCAAAAGGATGTAGCGGATAAGATCAGAAACGAGCAACCCCGGTTCTCCTCGTTCGTCGGATTCGGTGGCCGGAAGAGGGCGAACGCATTATACACGGCCCCGGTCACCTATGCAATCATGCAATCTATAGGCCACGGCCAAGTCCTACATTACTATTATCGCCCTCATCGGGCGTTTTGCACAGGGGGATATCGCTAACGGGGCAGACTGGAACCTCAATTTCAAGTAGCTGATAGGGAAACAGTCGTTGCTAAACATGACTCGCCCGAGTGGTAGCTTCAGAACCAGACTGCACGCCGAAGCAAAGAGGAGACCTGCGAGTGGGGTCGTCTCGCCCGCCGGTCCACGCGCCGAGGGGTGAGACGATTCACTTCTATCTCCTTTTGCGCTTTCTTGACTTGGCCGACTCCGCCGCCATGCGCGCGAAGTACAGCTTCTTGGCGTACTCGGCGCGGCGAAGGCGCTCCGCTTCGGGGAGCTTGCGGTCGGGATCGACCTCATCGACGAACTTGGCCATAAAAGTGGCTCTGGCTTTAGCCGTGGTTTCTTTCGAGTCGTACTTGGCATGGAGCGCAAGGGCCCCCATACGGGCGCGGCGGAGGGCGGCCTTGGGATCGATCTTCATCACACGTCTCCTAGCGAAATTTCTTTCACTCCTAGTTTTGCCGAATGTGGTTGCCTTTCGCGGAGGGCTGCGTGGGGAAAGTGTTTGTGAACGCAAGCTCAATATGAAGGGCTCTGCTGGTGGCTTACCGCAGCCTTCAAGTCGATGTGCCACCGAAATCCGCAGTTTTCACTTCAAAACGCTGAGATCAGGAGCGACTAGACACATTGGAAGGGGAGTTCCAGCAATAATAAGAGTGGTGGTGCGAGACCGCCAATCTACTCAGGAGGGATCTATGCTAAAAGACAATCTGCAACCGAAAAGCGAGGTCCAGGCCTTGCTGGATGCTCAGGCTCAAGGGGAGGACCTCCCTTCCCTGTACGGTATCCCCATGAACCAGCAGTTCGAGCAGCTTTCAGCCGCGCATGGCCCTGAAGGAATCACCGTCGGGGAATGGCTCCAGGAATGGCTCTCAGACGAAAGCCTCTCCTGCCTGCGGCCCGCTACATTCGAGCTTTACGCCCACACCGTGAATGCGCGGTTGGTGCCCGATCTCGGACATTTCACTTTGGCTGCGTTGCGCCCGCAAGATCTCAATAGTTACTTCAGGTGGGCTCTGACCCATGGCCGTCGGAATGGCAAGGGCGGTCTGTCCACAGCTACAGTGCAGCGGTGCTATAGCGTGCTATGTCGGTCGCGCCGGGGAAGAGGGGCTTCTGCCACAGAATCCCGCAGCGGCAGTACACCTAAAGTGCTCCACGCGAAGACCGGTTCGGATTCCGACTCTCGATGAGATCCACCAGATGGTGCTGGCTGCGCGAAGGTCTAAGATCTTCATTCCGGTGCTGCTAATAGCCAGCTATGGCCTGAGCGTCGGAGAAGCCCTCGGCATGCAGCAGGCTGACATAGACTGGACTAGCGGCACTCTCACCATACGTCGCACCGTTCGCCAGATGGGCGCCGAAATCAGCACCCAGGACATCCCGGAAGCGCAACGCCGGCGGTTGTCGCTTCGCCCCATTGTTGCGTTGGCCCTTCGGGATCACGAATCGCTTGCGACCGCGCACGGGGGAACGTCCGGTAACCCGGATTCCAGCGACGGCTTCATTTGCGTAGCGCCGGATGGTCGCCTCATCAAGCCCAATGGCCTTAGGAGGAGCTTCGCGCAACTGGTGCGCGACGTGGGTCTGCCGCACACGACCCTCAGGGACATCCGCAAAGGGCACGCTGCCGCATTGATTTCACGCGGGGTCGATCCCGCCATTGTGGCCAGGGTGCTGGGCCTTAGTCGAGCCTCGGTGTCAGCCATCGACCGCTTCAGTCACATTCGGAAGCCGTTACCAAAAGACTACTTCCACAAGCGCGCCACCGTGTACGCTCGTGTATGCTAAAGTAAGAGAGAAATGAGCCGTAAAGCTCAACCGAGGAGGGGAAGTGAAAAGCAACATCCTGGTAGGGGAGATAGGACACGAAACCGAAAAGGCGGTCAAGGTGGATGGCAAATGGATTGGACGCGGCGCGATCCAAGAAATATTGCCTGTCGAAGCCTATATCGACCTGGACGGTATTGGTAAGCCGTGGGTGCCCAAAAAGCCGGAAGTCGTGGTTATCGCCCAGTTTCCTATCGTCGATTGTCGGTGGATGGGGAGTGACGCAGTGAGAACGGTAAGCGGAAGGGTATTCCGCATATGTGGCGGTGAGTGGATCGAGGTTCAACCGTGACCAAAGCACAAGTCAAGGTAGGCGAGTACCGCGACAGCTGGGGGACGCTCGATACGATGTATTGGCCGTCGGAGGGCCGCGAGCTGGCCGGTACCCGATGGTGTGCGTTGCCAACTCCTTACGGCTGAATATCTCGCTCTTTTCCACGTTGCACCTCCATTGGCGATCTGCTAATGCTGTGGATATTGTGGGTCTGTG
>JAMDCE010000022.1:0-3877 GCA_023489135.1 Chloroflexota bacterium | reverse complement strand
GGCCGTCGGAGGGCCGCGAGCTGGCCGGATACGCCGAGGAAGTGGTAGTCACTCCAGAAGGTTTGTCGCTCGTCACCGTCCGAAGCGAGCTAACCGGGAGGCGGTGGGGCGTCGCAATCGATAAGTGGGGCGACGCCGGCGAGGCTGGCCTGCACGATGATTCGCCCACCATCGATGACGGCGACGACGATGTCGACAGTGACGGAGAGTTGCTCTTGGCGGGAATTATCCACCTGTAACCAACCAACAGGCGCGAGACTTCCCCAGCCGCTGAGCGGGCGCGTAAGCGATGAGGTTCGATTCCTCGCTGGGGCCCGGGAGGGACGCTGTCACAGACCCACAATATCCACAGCATTAGCAGATCGCCAATGGAGGTGCAACGTGGAAAAGAGCGAGATATTCAGCCGTAAGGAGTTGGCAACGCACACCATCGGGTACCGGAACATCATGAACACCAATCACCTGTACTATGTGAGCCTGGAACGACGGAAGTACTTTGGCCGGGTGCGCTATTGCCTCACCTGGATATGCAATGGCATAGCCGAGGACTACGAGGAGTACAAGACGCTGCGGGAAGCGAAAGCGCGATTCACAATCTGGGATTAATGAGAGAAAGTGTTGCATAACTATTGCGAAGATATTGTGCCTTATACTATAAATGCAATGTTAACCGGATAGAGTAGATTCTGACATCCCATTAGAAAGCTCAATAAAGAGGGATGAGCTTGTGAACCATCCACTACACGAAGACCTGGTAACCGTAAGTGACGCCGCGGAGATCCTCGGAATTTCGAGTGCGCGCGTACGAGCACTCGTTGCCAACGGCGAGCTTTCGGGATTCAAACGGTCAGGTATCTGGTTTTTGGATAATCGAGAGATCTGGCAGAGGATATCTACACGACCTACGTCAGGACGCTTGTTTGATCCGACAAACGCATGGGCTCTATTGGCAATAGCTTGCGAGCTTAAAGGCGAGGCTTCGGGCATCACAACTGAAGTGAGCAGTTGGAAACAGCGATATTTACGCTCAAGGCTACAAAGGGAAGGGCTTGCGAAATTGGCGCCTCGATTGGTTCACCGGGCCAGGTATCGTCGTTGCTGGATGCAGCCCGCCGAATTGCCACTCCTGGCCGCCGAAGAATCGTTTGTCTTATCGGGGGTGAGCCTATCTGAACGAATTGGCGCGGGACTGGTCATCGGTGACGAGATTGAGGGATACGTTTCTGCCGAAGAGGTGAAGCTCCTGGTGCAAAAATACTCGCTAATCGACTTTGCCCGTCGTCCAAACGTGACCGTTCACGTTGTCGGCTCTTGGCCATTCATTGCGGGACTTAAGGAGGTGCCTGCGCCAGTCGCAGTGTTGGATCTGCTGGAATCGGGGGACGAAAGGACTCGAGACGCTGGGAGGCAGTTGGTTGAAAGGCTGGGCATGTTCGGGCCCAAGTAGGTTCTTGAAACGTAGCTAGATTTCGGTCTTAAAGACGCGACTTGAAACGGGCTTATCGAGAACACTGGGGCATCGGGTCATCTCTATGCGATACCCCACCCTTCCAAATTGGCTGAGCGCATCACAGTAGTATTGCAATAAAGAGGGAAAGGGCGCTACGTGGATGTTTGGGAATGTCTACGCCAAATACAACTTCTGGCACGAAGTCGCATACAAGCGAAAGGAACTGGCTGAAGCAGTGAAGACCGCTGCTTTATGGGCTGAAGAGTACTCAAAAGGATTCATGAAGTACCAAGAGGAGCACCTTCCCTGGTTACGGTCCCGTTGAGGACAAGAGGTTCACCCTAGGAATGTTTGCTCCTTGACTGCCTGCGTCAAAGAGTTAGGCGCCGAATTCGGCCAGTCGTCGTCATCTTCGTCGTGGTCGGTCTCCCCGTCATCTGCTTCCCCGGGGACATCCACTAGCCAACTGCAATCCGAGGATAGGACGCTGGATATCAGCTCCCCGATTTGCCATTCGTCCGGTCGTTGGTCCAAATCCTCTTCTTCCTCTTCAAAGTAATCGGATGGGTAGATGCTTACACTAGCATCTGCGTCCCCTGGGCGAACTACATCCACAAGGATATCGGCGCCGGGGTATTCATCGCATAGTGCCCTTTCAATTATCACAGCGGCATTGTCCAGGCTAGCATCTATGTCGTAGCCATAGGTTTGGCTGCCCAGTAGATTCACGTCGATCTTGAGATGGATAGTCCACCCCTCGCCCGCTTCCAGTTCGTCCTCCCCGACTGTATCTTGCTCTGGCATTTGTTACCTCCTTACCTGCCCGAATTCCTATTCTTACTTGTGGTCACGATCCCTCCCTAATCTATATTGCCACACACTGGCCAAGTATTGCGTTTGTGGCCAAAACTTCGCCGTCTGCAGAAATTGGGGGTGTCAGTAAGATTGTCAACTAGCTCAACCTTCGACTCGATCACGACTCTGGCAACCATATCCTCTAACATTTACTGCCACAAGCTCGGTGTGTGTTCTACGGAGATCTGCACCATAGCCAATTTCAGAGTCTTGTTAAGTGAGAAATATCGATCCGCCTTCTGGCAAGCGCTCACGCTGCACGAGGCGCCGAAATGTGAATGTGCAACCGGCGATAAGCAGGAGACCAGAGACCTCGGCAGGCTTTGCTTTTCTGCAAGAGCCCTTCTGGAGTCCTTTGAGAATGGGGCCTTAGTCTGGATTTCGCACTGTGGGCCCGTGAGATGGCCGAAGCAGGGCGCCAAGTAGCGAAATCGCACCGGGCGGAATCCTCCGCTCGGCTCTATCGCCTGCTTTTGGCAGAGCGACTTATCCCGAAGTGCGAATGTGCGAAATCCAGACTTAGACTAATTCTTGAATGGAACGTCCGGAGAGTAGATTATCGATGAGAAGTTTCCTTGTGCCAGTTCGGAATTATTCCTCACTCCTGCTGACCTCTGCTCTGATGATTGATATCCAAGCCGCAGTGTGCTAGGATGCATCGGCCCAGGGGTGCTACACTAAGCGTGGCTCTTCGATAATATGGACCGCAGTCAAAGGTCATCATGCGCGGAGATGGGCGCGAAATGCAGGTGAGCCACTGCCTAATCATCTACCTACTGCAGATTATCACCTGGAGCATTTGTGAGCGAGGTTGATAGGAGTACGGACCTGGATGTGATCGAGCGCCTGCGTCAGAAAGGCAATCCAAAAGCTCTCCAACTGCACTTGGGCCACGTCTCCCCCTTTATGACGATGAGGCATTTGAGCACGCTGACAGTCGAGGACGCGCTGCGTGTCCAGAGGCAGTATCAATTCTAGGGCGGAGGGCACGATGGAGCGGATAACATTCGACCTAAACATCCTGAATTCGGCGGTATGGACGTGGCGCCCACTTCCCCACGCCCGCATCTGTCGCGGAAATGAGCGCCCCACGTCCGATGATGGCACGCGCGTGATGCTCACCGACGGCGATGTCGACGTCGAGGCTGTTCTGAAGCTGGACCGCGAGAGTGATACTTGGCTGGCGCTTCCGATATGGCGCACACAGCAGTTCGTGGGCGCGGATCCGTCGGGAGTGCCCCGCGATTGCTGCGACCGCTGCGGTGGAGGACATCCATACCATTGCACCCGAGTGACATTCACGGATGGCTCCGAGCATGGCGCCGGAGCACTCTGCGAGAGCTGCTGGCAGCAACTCACGCCACAGGAGCGGCTGCCGCATTACCGTCGCCTCTATGCCGTCTGGACGCAGGAGGGCGCTGATCCGGAGGACTGGGAACGTCTGCGAGCCGCCGTCCTAGAAGCCCGGACGGAAACACCCCTTCCGGGTGGAATTCTCAAGAGTTAGGTCGAGACCGTAGGTTATAGACAGGATGAAGATAGTGATGAAAGCCGGCACGGTGACCACGATTT
>JAMDCE010000494.1 GCA_023489135.1 Chloroflexota bacterium | reverse complement strand
GCCGGGTGCTTCGCCATTAGAAATACGAGCTGGATTTATGAAAGTATCAGTCATCGTCACCGTGCGAAACGAGGAACGGTCCATAGACCAGCTTCTCGATACCCTGACCCGGCAAACGCGGCGACCCGATGAGGTTGTTATCGTCGATGGGGGCTCGACGGATAGCACCTTAGATATAATTCGGTCCTATGAGGATCGCCTTCCTCTGCGGGTAATCGTTCGACAGGGCTGCAACATTTCGGCCGGCCGCAATGCGGCCATCCGCGCCGCGAGCAGTGATGTCATCGCCTCCACCGACGCGGGAGTGCGCCTTGCTCCAAAGTGGCTGGAGAGTCTTGTGCGGCCCTTAGAAAATGGAAATGTGCAGGATGTCTTGGGAGATCGGAAATCGGACCCGGCGGTGGTGAGCGGTTTTTTTGAGCCAGACCCCCAGACGGCTTTCGAGGTAGCGATGGGCGCGACAGTGTTGCCGAGGCTGCGAGAAATCAATCCGACCACTTTCTTGCCTTCCAGCCGGTCGATTGCTTTTTTCAAGAGGGCCTGGGAAGAGGTGGGAGGGTACCCTGAATGGCTGGACTACTGTGAGGATCTGGTCTTCGATCTCGCCCTACGCCGGAAGGGTTACCACTTTGCCTTCGCGCCGGAAGCCCTGGTTCATTTCCGCCCCAGGTCCAGCCTGCGCGCTTTTCTCACCCAGTATTACCGCTACGCTCGAGGGGATGGGAAAGCCGATCTCTGGCTGAAGCGCCACTTGATCAGGTATTCCTGCTACATGCTTGGTCTCGCCTTACTGCTAGTGGGCTTCAGGCGCAAACCGGCGTGGGCGCCGCTCGCGCTGGCTGGCGTGGCTTATCTTTACCAGCCCTATCGCCGCCTCTTACCGCAACTGCCATCACTTTCACCCGGGGAGGGAGCTTTGGCCGTGGGTTGGGTACCCATCATCAGGGTCGTTGGCGATATCGCCAAGATGGTGGGGTACCCGGTCGGGGTGCTGTGGCGGCTTACGAGGGGTCAAGGGTTACGGCTTAGGGGTTAAGAGCGTTCAAACACCTAACCCCTAGCCCATAACCCCTAGCCCCTTGATCCGTCTTCCCGACCTAATCGCGCGACCGCCACTGTAACTTACGGCAACCCAAGAAGAGATCGCCGTAAGATGTTGCAGGCGGCCAGGGTGGCAAGGTACTTGATTCTGGGTCTGGTGCTAGCGTAGTAGGTGCTGCCGGTCTTGGTATCTCCGCGATTGTCCACGGCCACCAAGACAGTTCCCGCCGGTTTGCCTTCAACCTGGTCAGGTCCGACCACGGCGGAGATGGCCAGCCCTACGTCGGCACCTAGTTGTTTGCGGGCCGCGCTGGCCATGGCCGCGGCGGCCTCCGCGCTAACTAGACCGTGTGCCTCGACAATACTATGGGGAATACCCCAATTCAGTCGCGATCCCTCCGAATAGGCGATCAACCCCCCCCGAAAATAGCGCTGGCTTTCCACGGCATCGGTAAGAAGGGCCGAAAGCATCCCCGCTGTTGCTGCTTCCATAGTGGCCAGGGTGAGGCCACGATCCGACAAGAGCTTCCCAATTGAACCCTGGAGAGTCTCATCATCCACGCCGTAGATGTAGGAGTCGAGAATAGCCCGAACTTTCTCCTCCATACCCGCGATGAGGGCGGCGGCGTCCGCTTCTTCTTTAGCCTTGGCGGTGAGTCGGACGTGAATGCCATCGTCTTTGGCGTAGGTGGCGATAGTGGGGCTGGTTGATGAGAGTAGATGTCGCACCTTCTCTTCCACGGTTGACTCCCCCAGCCCCAGGATTTTCAAAGTGCGAGACAAGATGACGCCATTGCGGAGCTTCTGGCGGAGCTTTGGCACAGCCTCCATCTCCCACATCCGCCTCATTTCGACCGGGACACCGGGCATCGTGACGATGATCCTACCCTTGTTCTCCACCCACCAACCCGGTGCCGTGCCAATGGGATTGGAAAGCACTTGTGCGGAGGGAATCAGCGTGGCCTGCTTGACATTGGAGGCAGGCATCTCCACGCCTCGCCGGACAAAAAAGGTTCGCAGCTCCACTTCAAGGTCGGGCTGAACGACCATGCCCTCGCCCAGAAGTTCCGCCACAGCTTCACGACTCAGGTCGTCTTCAGTTGGGCCCACTCCACCAGTCATCACTATGAGATCGGAGCGGGACCAGGCCCGCTTCAGAGTGTCCACTAGCCTGGACTGATTGTCGCCCACCTGGGAGATCCAGAACAAATCGATCCCCAGATCAGCGAGTTGCTGGGCCAAGTAGGGGGCGTTGGTGTCGGTGATGTGGCCAAGAAGAAGCTCGGTGCCGACGGAAATGATCTCAGCCTTCACGGTTCCTCCCAAAGCGGCGATTTGTGTCGAATTCTAGAGGTTGTATCGGCTACCGTCAAGGCCATTGGCGGGGCGTAAGCCTCAACTACGGGAAAGGAGGAAACAGGCGATAAGAATCGACACAGCAGGGCGCCCGCAGCCAAATCCGCCGACTGGTGGTGGCACTTTGTCGTGTCTCCCCCGCGTGTGGAGGTGGCAAGATTCCTAGCCTGGCTGGACTTGGTCCTCTACCGGCACCGGAAGCTCTTGGGGTGGGGTTCCCTCCACCGGCACGTAAAATGCGGCCGGGGCTTCTCCTCTGGTTAGCGCTTCCGCCTTGGTAATGCCGAGCTTGATAAGGTCTGGCTCGATGTCCGTCACGTACGTCATTGACACCAATATGTCAGCCTCCAGCCCGGGCCACTTGTGGACCAGGAAATCGCTTACCCGGTAGGTGTACTGGTCTGTGAGGACGTGGCCAACCTTCCCGATAGGGGCGTCGGTCGCTTCGATCGACGTGTCTTTGCTTATGCGTAGACCCTTTGGCTGGGCCCATAGCGGAAGGTCAGCCAGTTCCTTTGCTTCAAGGCGCAGCAGCACTTCCTCCTCCGTCCATCGTTCAATGGCATTGACGGGGACGTAGACCGGCTGGCCGGCGACTCCGTTGGCCGAAACAATGTGGGTAAGCTCTAGCGACCCTGTGTCAATGATCGCCGCCACTACTCGGCCCATTTCCTCTCGTTTGCTGGATACTACTCTTTCACTGAATCTGATATGCATACGTTGTTCCTCCGACTCTCAGACTACAGGTTAAGGGTTAGGAGCCTGGCCTATACCTGTAAGGGCGAAGCACTCGCCAGCGTACCGAACCAATTGCCGCAGACTCGATGTGGATTCACAACTTGTGCGAAACCTCTACTGAGCGTCAGCGGGCGCTTCGCCTCCACCCGTCTTAACCCATATCCCCTCCCGGCTCTGCTGTCGCCAGAACCTCAGAACGGCCTTTCAGGATGCCGTCAAAGCACTATGTTAAGATCTGCGCCACACTTCACGCACCTGCCATCCTTCATCTCAGTCACGATGGAAACGCTGTAGCCCTTGCGCTTGATAGATAGCGCTCCGCATCCCGGGCAGTAGGTATCCGATCCATCCGGGAGATTGACATTTCCCAGATAGACGAACTTCAAACCCTGCTCCAAGCCGATGCGCCTAGCTCGTTCCAGCGTGGCAATAGGGGTAGGAGGGACGTTAGTCAGTCGGGCGTAAGGGAAGAAGCGCGTTATATGCCACGGCGTGAGTTCCCCCAGATTATCCCTAACCCAGCGAGCCAACTTGGTGAGGTTTTCTTCGTCATCGTTCCAGGTGGGGATAACATTGGTGACCGCTTCGAGATGCATGTGCCACTTGTCCTTGGCGCGCTTGGTCACCTCGAGAATGTCGGCGACGTGGGGCACCTTGATGAGCTTCTGGTAGAAGTGATCTGACATGCTCTTTAAGTCGACCCGATAAACGTCGAGATATGGTCCAATAGTGTCCAAATGCTCTGGTGTGGCGTAACCATTGGTGACGTACACGGTGTACAAACCGGCTTTCTTAGCCAGCCTGGCACAATCGAGGGTGTAATTAAGCCAGATTCCGGGCTCGTTATACGTCCAGGCCAGGCCGTGGCAACTCTCTTCTATCGCGAGTTTGACAGCTCCCTCTGGCATCATGTTCGGCTGGCAGACTCCCTCGAGGGAGGTGCCGTCAGCGTAAGCAATCTCCCAATTCTGGCAGAAAACGCAGCGGAAGTTACAGCCAAAACTACCTAAAGAGTAGACCAGGCTGCCAGGCTTGTAGTGATAAACGGGCTTCTTCTCGATGGGATCGGCGTGGGCTGAAGAGACGACACCATATATAGTTGTATAGAGCACTCCTCCCCGGTTGATTATCGTTTGGCAGTAGCCCGCTCTGCCTTCAGCAATATTGCAGCGACGGAGACAGATGCCGCATCTGGCGCGGGCCTCTCCCAGTTTCTCGTAGATAAGGGCTTCGCGGAGTGTACCCAACTGCTCGAGCACCTGCGCCTCTTGGTCGTGCACGGGCTCCAAATCGACATCTTTCACCACCGATTCTATTTTCCTATCCCCCGGTTTTCTCGCCATTGGACATCTTCCTTCTGGAGGGCTCCTCTGCGCCGTTTTCACCACAGAGGGCACGCAGATAAAGAGTCGTGGCTGAAAGCGTTGAAACGTTGAACGCTCAAACGACGATCATCTCCTATTCCCCTCTGCGTTCTCTGTGTCTCTGTGATGCATTTCGGTGGGCCGCTCTAGATCGCGGCGGCCACTTCTACTTCGACTACCTCTTCCACCTGCCTTGGTACCAGGGCGACGTTCAAGACCTCATCCATGTGCTCTACCAGGACAAACTGCAAGTCTTCCTTCACCCGCGCGGGGATATCCACCAGATCTTTCTGGTTGTCCCTGGGTAGTATAACCGCTCTCACACCGGCGCGGTGGGCCGCCAGGACTTTGTCTCTGATCCCACCTACGGGCAGCACTTTACCGCGCAGAGTTATCTCGCCAGTCATACCGACTTCTTTTCGCACCGGATGTTGATTCAGGGCCGAAATCATCGCCACAGCCATCGTGATTCCGGCTGAAGGCCCGTCTTTGGGAATTGCGCCGGCCGGGACGTGAATGTGAATGTCGAACCGCTCGTGGAAGCTCTCGGGCAATTGCAGAGCTTCGGACCTGGATCGGGCATAAGTCAACCCGGCCCGCGCTGACTCTCGCATTACATCTCCTAGTTGTCCCGTCAGGATTAAATTGCCCCGACCAGGAACGGCTCGGGCTTCCACGAACAATATGTCGCCTCCCACGGGCGTCCAGGCCAGGGCCGTTGCCACGCCGACTTCGTCGGCCGCTTCGACGGCCTCATAACGGAACCTTCGTGGACCGAGGAAGTCATCGATTCGATCGCGAGAAATGATCGGCCTGAGTTCTTTTCCTTCGGCAATCGATCGCGCCACCTTTCGGCAAATGTTGGCGATTTCTCGCTCCACGTTTCGCACTCCGGCTTCCCGGGTGTAGCCTTGAATTATTAGCCGCAACGCTGGGTCAGTAAAATCCATCTGTTCTGGCGTCAGGCCGTGGGCGGCGAGCTGCTTAGGGACGAGGAAGCGCTTGGCGATCTGAACCTTCTCGTACTCAGTATAACCGGGTAGTTCAAGCACCTCCAGCCTGTCCCGTAGCGCTGGAGGAATAGGATCCAAGAAGTTGGCTGTAGCTATGAAGAGAACTCTGGAAAGGTCAAATGGCACCCCCAGATAATTATCTACAAAGGCGTGGTTTTGAGCGGGGTCCAGGACTTCCAGAAGGGCCGCCGCAGGGTCTCCCTGGAACCCGATGCTCAGCTTATCCACTTCGTCCAGCATAAAGACGGGGTTATTCGGGCCCGCTCGCCGGATTCCCTGGATAATCCTTCCTGGTAGCGCTCCAATGTAAGTTCGACGGTGGCCCCTTATCTCAGACTCGTCCCGCACGCCTCCCAGAGACACGCGAATGAATTTCCGGTCCAGGGCACGGGCGATTGATTGACCGAGCGAAGTCTTTCCTACTCCAGGAGGGCCGACAAAGCAGAATATGGGTCCCTTCAACTCCCGACTGAGCTGTCTAACCGCGACATACTCGAGGATCCTGTCCTTTACTTTTTCGAGATCGTAGTGATCCTCATCGAGGATCTCTTTGGCCCGTCCGATGTTCAGCACGTCTTCAGTACTGCGAGACCAGGGCAGCGCCGTCAGCCAATCGAGATAGGTTCTGATAATCCCGTGATCGGGTGAGCCGGAGGGTGTTCGGATGAGTCTGTCCAACTCTCTCTCCGCCTCCTTGCGGGCCTCCTCGGGCAGTGCGGCCTTTTCGATTCGATCCCTGTAGTCTTCGGCCTCGATCTCTCGCTCATCTTCTTCGCCCAGCTCGCGGCGGATCGCCAGCATTTGCTCGCGTAGGTAGTAATCGCGTTGGGACTTCTCCATCTGCTCCCTAACGCGCGCCTGAATGCGACTGCCGATTTCCAGGATGTCAAGCTGGCGGTAGGCGAAGGCCGTTACCTTCATCAGTCGTTCTGATATGTCTAGTGTCTCAAGAAGATCCTGCTTTTCAACGATGCCCAGGTTTAGAGACGAGGCGACGAAATCGGCCAGCCTCCCGGGATCTTTGACCATCTCTGCGGTAGTGGCGAGTTCCGTAGGGAGGTTAGGCGCCAGAGACACAATTCGCTGGAACAGACTTCGCAGATTTGCGTCCATGGCCTGGATTTCAGCAGTTCCTTCGACCACTTCCTTGAGAGGCTCAATCCTTCCCTGGAAGAAGGGCTCCAGCTTCGTCAGCTCTTGCAGCCTTGCTCTGGCAAACCCTCGAATCAAGGCTTGGATTCCCCCGTCAGGCAGTTTCAGGATCTTGAGCACGTTGGCCAGGGTCCCAACCCAGAAGAGATTCTTCGCGTCCGGCTCATCTTCCGGCCTAGGCTGTCCGAACACCGCGATAGGAGTCTTCGTCGAGGCTGCTTCACTTACCAGCCTCGTCCACTTCTCTCCAGTTATCAGAAGGGGCACCATTATGTATGGGAATACGATTGAATCCTTCACCGGGAGAACAGGTAGAATCTCGGGAATCTTTATGGCTTCGGCTCGATCATACTCTTCCAGCATCTAGCTATCGTCCTAAGAGAGTGGGGTTCACTGATTCGTTTTCCCCGCCAACCCTGACGGA